>CAZJNB010000104.1:0-7263 GCA_964547385.1 uncultured bacterium | reverse complement strand
TGGCCGACGGCACGAGCGAGCAGGCCGCGCGCCTCGAGCGCGTCCTAACCAACGACCCGGCGACGGGCGTGATGCGCCACGCCGACGCCGGCTACGACGAAGCGATAGCGACGGCGCGGGAGAAGGGCGTGGATTTGCCGAGCTTGTATTAGAGACAATGGTGGCGCGCGGCCGACGTAACGGAAGCCTCTCGCGTTGGACTAATTAGGGAGAAGGGTACTTCAAAATAGGGTTATTTCAACGGGATTTTGTATTCCGGGAGGACGATAATGAGAGCGGGAGTGGCGATTGCTTTTTTTATCGCGGCCGCGTATACGGCGGCCGCAGCAGAGATTTACGCGGGCCCCACCGCGGGCTTCGCGGTCATGGGCGGGCTCTCGCGCGTAGACTACGGCGCTCTCCACGACGCTGACGGCGTCTGGTTGCCGTTGGTCGCGGGCGCCCGGGCGGATGCGCGCTTCGGCGTATATGACGCGAAGGCTGAGGCCATCGTCCTGTGGCCTTTTAAAGGCGTCTATCGTCCGCCCGACGCGTATTTGTACGAGCGGGCGAGCGAATTCGCCGTGGCCGCTTCGGGCGGGCGCCGCTTCGGCGGCGGTCCGGTGTCTTTTAAATTGGCGCTGGTCGGGCGTTGGGTTTACGCCGACGTGGATTACAGTAATTTTCCCCACGGTTCCTATACCGAAAACGACCTATTCGCGGGGCCCGTCTGCGGCGTGGTTTGCGACGCGCCCTTATTGCGTTTCAATTATACGGCGGGCGTGGGTTACGCCGGCGTTTACCGGAACGGTTATTATAGCGAGACGGACCGTTTTCTAACGTTTGTGTGGGAAGCCGAGGCGACCTTCAAGTTGCGACCCCGGTTTACGTTGAACGTCGGCGTCGTATTCCTCGACGACGTTTACGGCTTCGATAGGGGTTGGGCCGACCGCAGTAAGATCCTGATTTCCGGCGGGCCGACGTTCGCGCTGGGCGACTGAGGCGCCGCGGCCCGTCCTTTCGGAGGAGTAACGATGGAATACTCCATCCACACCGACGTGAAGTACGGGCCGCTGGACGTCGTGGACGCCCGCGGCCTGGCGGACGAAAAGGTTTTTAAACCGCGCCGGCGGTTTTGATGTTGGACGCCGGCTACGAGGCGGCCATAGAAATGGCGAAGGAGAAGGGCGTAGATTTGCCAAGCGTTTGATTCTGGCGTATAATATATAAGGGGAAACTTTAGGGGACAAGGAGGAAGCGAAATGATAAGGATAGCCTTATTCGTACTCGCCTTAGCCGCGGCGGCGAGCGTCCAAGCCTGGCCGCCGGAGATCGTCGGCTCGTTTCCGGCGCCGCCGGGGACGTGGGACGTGGCGGCCGATAAACAATGGGAGGTTTACGCGCTAGCCGATGGGACGCCGCCGACCGTCTATAAACTTAGCCCCTATTTCGGATCGATAGTAGGAAGCTTTACGGTGCCCATCCCGAGCGGCGCCCGGGGCATAAGTTATAACAGCTCCTCGTACGACCGGATGTGGATAAGCAATCGCCTCAACGGCTATATCTACGTCCTCACGATGACGGGCTCGCTTATGAGCTCGTTCCTCTGCCCGGTAGGAACGCCCTTCGGCTTAGGGTATTCCGATTCCTCCCACTCCCACGGTCCCGGCGTCTTCGCATCCTCCCGGCTCGAGAACTTAATAATACTGCTCGACGAAACGACGGGTTCATTACTATCGAGTTTCGCCGGGCCGGCGACGGCGATAGTGGCGTTCGACGACTGGTTCGCGGGCGACCTCTACACCAACTACCTCTATTGGGATTATTACGGCTCGTGGCAGGTGCTCGATACGTTGCCGGCGCGCCCTCTCGGCGTAGGTACTTCCGTATATTGGCCCACCGACCAATGGGTATACCTCTACGTCCTATGCGCGAACGGCTACATTTACGTCTACGAGGGCTATTCCGCCGTCGCGCCCGCGTCGCTCGGGCGGCTTAAGGCGCTGTTTCGTTAAAAGGGAGGAGGTATTGCCCGTGAGGATTAAGCTATTAGGCCGCGTGGTCTTAGCCACGGCTTGTTTAGCGCTCGCGGTAAACTGCCGAGGTAAAGCGGGTAAGGAAGAAGCGGAGGGGGGCGAAGCGACGGCGCCCCGCGCCGTGGGGGTCGCCGAGGTACCTGGCAGCCGATACCGCTTTAAATGCGCGCCCGACGACGCCACCTTAGAAATCTTCGCCCGCGTCCCGACGGAAAAGGGGCAAGAGATATACGTCCGATACCGGGCTCCGTACTGGGAGGAGATGGACCCGACCGAGGCCGTGTCCCGCGGCGGCTTCGAGCTCGCGGCCGACGGCGGTAACAACGTAAGGACGACGGTGGTAACCGAAGCCGCCGACCAGGACTTCCACGAGACCAGAGGCAAATTGCTAAAGTTGGAATGCGCTGGGGAGTTCGCCGGCGACGTAACAGCCGTCGTCTACTTAGCGGAGGGCGGCACGAAGGCGGTCCCGTTGGGCCCTGCCGAGCGACCCTACTATCGTACCGGCGTAGTTGACGTCGCCTCGGGAATACAACTGCGCGCGAGACCCGACACGGCCGCCGATTCGCTCGGGGTTTTGGCGAAAGGTACGAAAGTCGGGTTGACGGGAGGCGAGGTTTATTTCCTGCCTCCTTCGTCCGCCGGTATCGCCGATACAATTGAATTCGTAGAAGTCGTTAAGGCGGGGCGCCGCGGTTGGGCCGCGGCCGGGAACTTCGGCGGCGAGGTGTATATTTCGATAGGCGACTTCGCTGTTTACTAACGACGTAGTCGTTGAGAGTAGCGCCCCTATGAAATACACAAGCCTTCCCGTCCTGGCCGTGATACTTGCCGCGGCTGTCGGACCGGCCGGCGCCGACGCGGCGTGGTGTATGGGCGGCGATTTACAGTACGTCGACTTATTCGTTGTCTGCGCAAACGGCTACATATACCATTACTACGGCACGAGCGCCGTCGCGCCCGCCTCCCTCGGGCGGCTTAAGGCGTTGTATCGCTGAGGCGTCGGCGGTCAACTGAGAACAAATTGATAAAGGCGTGGATTTGCCGAGCAATTGATTCTGAGGTATAATATAGACGGGGAAAGGTTGGGGGACAAGGAGGAAGCGAAATGCTAAGGATGGCCTTATTCGCGCTCACGTTCGCCGCGGCGGCGAGCGTCCAAGCCTGGCCGCCGGCGCTCGTCGCCTCGTTCCCGGCGCCGCCGGGGACGTGGGACGTGGCGTTCGAAGGCACCGATTGGGGCCTTTACGCGCTCGCGGACGGGACGCCGCCGAAGGTGTATAAACTCCACTACACCACCGGCTCGATAATATCTAGTTTCTCGGCGCCGATCCCGAATGGCGCCCGGGGCATAAGTTACAACACTTACCCCAACGACCGGATGTGGATAAGCAACCGGCTCAACGGTTATATCTACGTCCTCACGACGACCGGCTCGCTTATAAGCTCGTTCCCGTCGCCGCTCGGGACCCCCTACGGCCTCGGTTACGCCTTTGAGGATTTCGTCCACGGTTATTACCGCCGCGTCTTCTACGTCTCGGCGCGGGACGAGAACGCCATCGGCATTCTGGGATTTTCGAGCGGCTCGTTAATAACGAGCTTCGCCGGGCCGGCGACGGCGGTAGTAGCATTCGACGACTTCTTCGCCGGCGACCTCTACACTAACGACGTCTATTGGGATTATTACGGCTCGTGGCAGGTCTTCGACACCCTCCCCGCCCGCCCTTACGGCATCGGCGCCGACGCGGCGTGGTGTATGGGCGGCGATTTACAGTGGGTCGACTTATTCGTTGTCTGCGCAAACGGTTACATATACCATTACTACGGCACGAGCGCCGTCGCGCCCGCCTCCCTCGGGCGGCTTAAGGCGTTGTATCGCTAACTGCGTAAGCACCGGCCTTGAACAAGCGCCGTCCGGGGTCCTTACGCAACAATAAACCCGCCCTCCCGGGCGAGCTTCTTCTTGGAGTCCGAAATCGTTTTACTTGGCATCCCTAAGCCGCCGCCGGGCGATATCGCAATAGCCGGCGTCTACCTCCACCCCCACGCATTTTACGCCCAGCCGCTTGGCCGCCGCCAACGTCGTCCCGGAGCCGGCGAAGGGGTCGCATATTACGCCGGCGCCGTCGTGCAAGAGAACGATGACGTGTTCTATAAGCGAGAGCGGCTTCACCGCCGGGTGCGTATTGTAGTCGCCCTTCTCGCGGGTCGTCGCCCGGCCTACAATGAAGAAGCGCTCGAAGTCGCCCAAGACGCCCTCGTCCTCCGCGGCCACGACGACCGACGACGGCGCCCGCGTCTTCTTGCGGTTCGCCGGGTCCCCCCGCTTTATCTTCAACGCTTTGTTTCTATCCGGCAGGTCCTGGCTCGGCCACTTGGGGATACCGGCGCCGCGGACGCGGGCCTTTTCCACGTTCAACTTGCGCGGCTTCCCGTGGGCGGCGAGTATTATGGCCTCCCAGCCGCGCTTGAGGCCGCCGCGCCGGCCTATGGCGTAGGGCCTAAGCCACGCCATTATCTCCTGGATGTCCCACCCAGCACCCTCCAACGACGCGGCGGCGCGGTGGACCGTGCGCGACGCCGCGAACGAGGCGAGGAGGCCGCCCGCGGCGACGCGCGCGAGTAACTTCGCCCAGAACGCCGGATGCGGGAAGCCGTTATCCCAGCGCTTGCCGTCCAGCCCCTTTATGCCTACGCCGTAGGGTGGGTCCGTAACGACCGTCGCGAACGGCGGGCCGTCGTATTCGTCCAGAAAAACGCCGGCGTCGCCCCGGAAGAGCGATACGCCGGCCTCGTCGAAGAGCTTTTCGGTCCCGGCCCCGGGCGCCTGCGCGCGCGGTTTACTTCTTCCCAATCGTTACCACCCAGCCGTATTTGTCCGGCGCCTCTTTGAGCATTATGGCGTTCAACTTGTCGTAGAATATCTGGGCGTATTTGCCGATGCCGCCGTCGCCGATGGTTATATCTTTACCGTCCACGTTGACGGCGCCGATGGGCGTAATGACCGCCGCGGTCCCGGCGCAGAAACACTCGTCCGCCTCGTAAATCTCTTCGAGCCTTACGTCCCGCTCGACGGCCTTCAAGCCTTCGTCCTGGGCGAGCTGGAGCACGCTCGCGCGGGTGAAGCCGGGGAGGATGCTGTCGTCGTCGAGCGAGGGCGTCGCGAGCTCCTCACCCTTGCGGAGGAAGAAGTTGGCCGCGCCCACCTCCTCGAAGTGCTCGTTATTGACGTCCAGGTAGAGGACCTCGGCGAAGCCGTCGGCCTTCGCGCGCGAGCTGGGGAACATCCCCGCGGCGTAGTTGCCCGCGGCCTTCACGCACCCCACGCCGCCGGCGGGCGCGCGGTGATACTCCTTCGATATCTTGAGGGTAATAGGCTGGAAGCCCTTTTTAAAGTAAGGCCCCACCGGCGAGACGAAGACCAGGAACGTGTATTCCGCGGCCGGCTTCACGCCCAGGATAGGCCCGTGGGCGAAGAGGACCGGCCGGACGTAGAGGGCCCCTTTGTCCGCGGGCGGAACGTAGGCCTTGTTCGCGAGGACCGTCTGCGTTACCGCGGCCACGAAGCGTTCGACGTCGTAGGGCGGCATCATAAGCCGGCGACAGCCGTCCGCCAAGCGCCGGCCGTTGTCCGCGGGCCGGAAGAGAACGACCTCGCCGTCGGCCGTAAGGCGGGCCTTGGTCCCCTCGAAGAGCGCCTGGCCGTAGTGGAGGGCGCACGCCGCGGGATGCATCCAGAACTCGGCGACGGGCATCAGGCCGAGGTCGTGCCACCCGCCGTCCTCATAGCGGGCGACGAACATCTTCTCGGTGGCGATGAAGTTGAAGCCGAGGTGGTCGAAGTCGACCTCCGCCGGCGGCGTCGGCGCAATAGGCTTGGTCTCGAAGTCCATACTTTCCCTCTTCGCGAAAAGGTGGGAGGATTAGCGTCTATTTATTTATAACACGGCCTGCGCCCAAACCCAAGTGAAAAGGGCGGCCGTCCGTCCCGGTCGCCCTATCTCGGGGGTGCGTAATTCGTTATCCGTTCACGCGGAAGGGGAGGCTCCAACCGTCGGCGTCGTAGTCGTCGTCGTTCTCGTTCTGGAGGGTCCCGGCGTCGATGACGCTCACGCCGTTGTGGCGGACGCCCGGCTCCGCGGTGATGTTGTATTCGCCTTTATAGGTCTCGTTACCTTGGTCGTTCGTATTGTAGCGCTGCCAGTCGTGGTGGAGGAAGGCGAAGGATACCGGGTTCCACCCGGCCTTGGAGGTATTGTGGGCGTTGACCGTAACCGTTATCTTCTCGCCCTTCGTAACGGTCGGGAGCTCGTCCAGCGGGATAAGCTCGGTGCCGTCGGTGAAGGTCCGGTCGTAGCCGCCGGCGGTAACGATACGGACGCTGGTGGTGGAAACGGTTTGGCTGCCCTCGTCTTGCATCTTATAGGCGGCCGGGCTTATGGCGGTGAGGGCCCAGGGGGTGTCGGTAGAGTCGCGCTCAAAGGTGGCGTAGCGCGTCCGCCAGAGCTCGAAGGGTTTGGAGCCGGGGTCGTAGGTGTGGTTATCGGAGCGGTCGATGTACATCGTGCCGCGGATGTCGTCCTTGACGATGACGTCGGCCTTGGTGAACGGCGCTTCCAGTGTTATATATATCGTCCGCTTCCAGTAGGTGGGGACGCGCCACCAGCTTATCGGGAGCGTCGCCTGGCCGTCGAGTTCCAGCCCCGGGACCAAGAGGTTCCCGCCGCCGGAGCCGCCGCCGAGGACCTGGCCGTCGTTGAAGTAGGCCGCGTACGTCCCGCCGACTAAGCCGCGGATGTTATCGTCGTCGTTCGGGCCGGTGGCGGTAGTGCACGAGAGTAAAAACGCCGCCGCCAACGCCGCCGCGCCGCCGGCTAAAATTATTCTCCTAACCATATCGGACCGCCTCCTTTAACTATTCGCCTGAGAAGGGTTTTTTCGTTTATTCGACCAAACGGCGCCATTATAGGTTTAATCGCCGGCGCGGGCAAGGGGTAAAGGAACGCCAGGCCCGTCGGCCCTACGAACCCACGACGACCCTGTCGTGGCGAGCGACGAGGCCTAACGGATGTAATAATTATCTTCGGGCCAACGTGCCGGGTTCTCGCCGATATATGCCCTCGCCCTCGCCAGCTCGTCGTCGTCGCGAATGACGCGTTCGTAATAATTACGTTGCCACACGGGCGCGCCGGGGGTTGCGCGGATTTTGTTAACGCGTTTCGTTACCGCCATTTTGTAACCGGCGACG
>CAZJNB010000103.1:0-7282 GCA_964547385.1 uncultured bacterium | reverse complement strand
CGCGCCCGCCGACCCGGCTCGAGCGCCTTCTTCACCTCCGAGACGATGCTACGCGAGCCGGACTCGACGCCGTAGGCAATCCAGAAACACCCGGCCTCTTTCACCAACGCCAGAAGAGAACTATCAACCAGATCGACACCGCCCAGGCACGACCACGCCAGCCCGAGCTTCGACGAGATTATTAGGCGGCACAGCTCCTCGAGCCACGCGCGCTTGGTCATCAAGAGGTCGTCGCGGAAGCCGGTGGCCGCCAGCCGGAAGCGGCCTTTTATCTCGTGGAGCTCGGCCAGGACCGCCATCGGCGAGCGCCGCGTAACCCGCCGGCCGTAGATGCGATAACAATAAGTGCACTCGTACGGACAGCCGCGCGTCGCGACGACGTCGAGGTGGCGGGCGCCCGGGCGGCGGTGGTCCGGCGAGGTAACGTAACGCTCGAGGTCGAAGAGCTCCCACGCCGGCCAGGGTAGCTCGTCGAGGTTATCGAGCCGGGGCGGCGGCGCCGTAGTGCGAACGTCGCCGCCGTCCAGGTAGGCCAGGCCGGCCACGGCGTGCCAATCCCGGCCTTCGTCGAGGGCCGCGGCCAGCGCCGTCGCGGGCCCCTCCCCCTCGCCCAGGCAACAGGCGTCCACGCCGGCGTGCCGGAGGTAGAGGTGCGGGACCGTCGCCGCGCCGGAGTTGCCGGCCAGGATGAACACCCGCGGGTGGGCCTCGCGGACGAGCGGGACGAGTTGCTTGACGAGGCGGTAGCGCGTTACCATACCGCCGAAGCCGACGAACGCCGCCGGCGCCTCGGCGATACGGCGCCTCGCGGCCTCGACCGTCAACCCCTCGCCCTCCATATCTACGACGCGGACGTCGTGGCCGCGGGAACGCAACGCCGCGGCGACGTAGGCCAAGCCGAGCGGGAAGTGGCGCGCACGCTGCTCGAGCTCGTACGGCGGATATATGAGGAGGACCCGCATCGGCGTATTCTACCAGCGGCCCGCGGCGGCGTCAAAAGTTTTCGGCGAGGCCCCGGCGCGGCCTGTGTTATAATTTACGCGCTATGCGGCCGTTGGTCGAATGTATAGATGTTAATAAGACGCTCCGGACGGGCGCCGGCCCGGGCCGCTGTGAAACGAAGGTCTTTTACGGCCTTAACCTCCGTATCGCCGCGGGCGAGCGGGTGGGCGTTATCGGCCCCTCCGGCGCCGGGAAGACGACGTTACTGCGTCTGCTCAACCGCCTGGTGGACGCCGACGCCGGGCGCGTACTCTTCGACGGCGCCGACGTCCGCGAGCAGGACGTCTTGGCGCTCAGGCGGGCGGCCCAACTCGTCCCCCAAAAGCCCTACCTCTTCGGCGCGACGGTCCGGGACAACCTCGTCTACGGCCGGCGGGTCTCGGGGCGGGCCGCGCGCGACGACGGCGACTTACGAGAGCTATTAGATGACGTGGATTTGTCGTCGTTGGCGCTGGACCGGCCCGCGGCGGCGCTCTCGGTGGGCCAGCAACAACGGCTGTGCCTGGCGCGGGCGCTCTCCTTGGAACCCCGGCTTTTAATGTTGGACGAGACTACCGCATCGCTCGAGCCGCCCGCCGCCCGTCGCGTCCTCGACAATATATATCGCCGGACGGCGCGCGCGGCCTTGACGGTCCTCCACGTTACCCACGAAGTCGTCAAATTACACGAACTCGACCGCGTCGTTGTTCTCGCCGGCGGCGGCGTCGCCGAGGAAGGCCCGCCCGCTTCCGTCCTAAAAAGGCCGCGGGCGGCCGTTACCGCCGAATTCGTTCGGGGGTTAGGTTGGTAAGCGGCTTCGTAGAGTTGACGATAGGCGACGTCGCGGTGGCGTTGGTCTTCGTCGTGCTCGTCGCCGCGGTCTCGGCGCTGAACCGACTTTTTTTGGAGAAAGACTTATTGGTCGGGACCGTTCGCTCGTTCGTGCAGCTGTTGGCGGTGGGTTACGTTTTGAAATGGGTTTTCGGCCTGGACAAGTGGTACGTGGTGTTGGCGACGCTGGCGGCGATGATAGCGGTAGCCGGCTACCACGGCGCCCGCCGCGTCGGCGACCGCCGCGGCCGGGTAGTGGTCGCGGCGACCGTCGCCATCCTTATAGCGTCCGTCGCCGTTATCGTCATCTTGTTCGCGGCGGTCATACGCGTCGAGCCGTGGTATGACCCGCGCTACGTCATCCCTATCGCCGGGATGATCGTGAACGCGGCGATGAACGGCGCCTCGTTGGGGATGGCGACTTTCGGGACGTCGGCGCGGGAGAACGCGGAGCGGCTCGAGGCCGCGCTGGCCGCGGGCGCCCCGAGCCAACTCGCGGCGAAGCCGTACGTGCGCGACGCCGTCAAAAAAGCGCTTATCCCCACGATAAATATGATGATGACGGTGGGAATTGTGCAACTACCCGGCGCGATGACCGGGATGATATTAGCCGGCGTGGCGCCCCACGCGTCGGTGCTGTATCAGATCGTAATAGTCTATATGATCGCCGCGGCCGCGGCGGCGAGCGCTATGGCCGCGGTATTGTGGTACGCGCGCTCGTTCTTCACCGCGGCGCACCAGCTGAGGGAAGACTTTTATTAGGGAAGATGCCGGGAACAGCTGCCGGCGCGGAGAGAGATCTTTTCTATCGTTCCTTTAGTATTTCTTCGGCCGCGGCGACGCCGGCGCCGAGCTCGAACGCGTATCCCTTGTCGGCGAGGCCGAGCTCGAGGGCGGCGACCGCGGTTATCACGTCGAACGGCCCCACGGCGCCCATATGGGCGATGCGGACAACGCGGTCTTTTAATTGGCCCTGGCCGCCGGCGAAAACCGCGCCGTAGGTGTGGGCGATATGGTCGCGGAGTTCGTCCGCGCCGACCTCGTCCGGCGGCTTGATGACGGTGAGGACGTTCGCGGGGTTGAGGGGAAAGACGCGAAGCGTGAGGGCGTTCATCGCCGCGCGCATCGCCCGGGCGAGACGCTCGTGCCGGGCGAACACGTTTTGCGGCCCTTCCTCGACCATTGCCTCGAGACTGGCGCGGAGCGCCCGGAGCGTTGAAACGGACGGCGTGAACGGCGTCTCGAAATGCTCGCCGAATTGGCGGAATTTCCGAAGGTCAAAATAATAACGGGGGCACTTAGCCCGCTCGCAGACCTTCCACGCCTTTTTGCTCAGGCTCAGGAACGATAACCCCGGCGGCGTCATAAACCCCTTCTGCGTGGCCGAGACCGTCACGTCTACTTGCCATTCGTCCATCCTAAAGTCCATCGCGCCCAAACCCGAGACCGCGTCCACAACGAGAAGGGCGTTATTATCGGCTACTACCCGGCCTATCGCCTCGACGTCGTTCACGACGCCCGTGGAAGTATCTACGAAGGTCGTGAATACGGCCCGTATCTCGTTCGCGACGTCCTTGGCGAGCCGCTCCGCGATCAACTTGGGATTGACGGCCCGGCCCCACTCCACGTCGACGGCCCAGACCTTCGCGCCGTATTCCTTTAATATCTCCGCCCAACGGTTCCCGAAATATCCACTCCGGACAACGAGGACTTTATCGCCCGGCGAGATTACGTTCGCGACCGCGGCCTCCATCGCCGCCGTCCCGGAGCCGGTGAGCAAATAGACGTCTTGGCCCGTTCCGAAAAACGCTCGCAGGTTCGTAGCCACGTATTGGTAGAGTTCGTGGAAGTCGCGGCCGCGGTGCGATATCATATCGCTCATTTGCGCCGCCGCGGCCGGCGCGGGAACGGGCGTCGGCCCGGGCGTGAATAAGTAGCGTTTGATCATAGTAACCCTTCGTTAATAATTACCGCTTCCTTCCGGTAGCACTAGATTATAAAATATCGTTATCGAAATCACAAGTGGTTTTCTTTTATGCGCCCGCGCGCCTTTTATCTTATTATCGGGGCGGCGGCCGGGCACCCAGCCGTATAGGGCTCCAAACGAATTAGAAGGAGATGACGACCCGTATGTTCGGTGAAGGGACGGCGTTCTCAAGTAGCCCCCGCGAGGACAACTTCGACCGGTGGCGCCGGCGAGCCTCGGGCGTGTTAAGGCGCTCTACCGGTAAATCCCGAACGAAAAGTACGAAAAAGCCGGCCCGGGGCCGGCTTTTTTTTTCGCGAAGTCGTCCGCGGGCGTCCCTAACTTGCGGCGGCGTTGCCGCCGGCCTCGGCGCGGTTTTTCACGACCTCGTCGATGATGCCGTAGGCCACGGCCTCCTCGGGCGTCATAAAGTTATCGCGGTCGGTATCGCGCTCGACCGTCGCCAAGTCCCGGCCGGTGTGGCGCGCGAGGATTTCGTTCAAGAGCTTTTTTAAGCGGAGGATCTCTTTCGCGTGGATGTCTATATCCGTAGCCTGGCCCTGGAAGCCGCTCGAGACCTGGTGGAGGAGGATCGTCGAGTTGGGGAGGGCGTGGCGCTTCCCCTTCGTGCCCGCGGCCAGCAGGACCGCGGCCATACTCGCGGCCATCCCGAGGCAATAGGTCGCGACGTCCGATTTAACGAATTGCATCGTGTCGTAGACGGCGAGGCCCGCGGCGACCGAGCCGCCGGGCGAATTTATATACAACAGGACGTCGCGCGCCGGGTCCTCTTTCTCGAGGTAGAGGAGTTGGGCAATTACGACGTTCGCGACGGCGTCGTCGATGGGCGAGCCGATGAAGATGATATGCTCCTTCAACAGCCGGGAGAAGATGTCGTATTGCCGCTCGCCGCGGCTCGTCTGCTCCACTACCCAGGGTATAAGTTGCACCGTTACCTCCGGCGTAAAGGCCGGCCGCGTCGGCCGGCCTTCTACGTTTAAGATTTGGAGGTGAGGGGATTCGAACCCCTGACCTTCTGCATGCCATGCAGACGCGCTTCCAGCTGCGCCACACCCCCGCACGCGTACCGCTATCATAACAAAACGGCCGCCGAAGTCAAGCCCTTAGGGCCGGAGCGATGGCCCTTACATTATACCCGCGAGGGCGAGCTCGCGCGACGGCACCCGAGCCTATATTTTCCCTTCCCATATAAGCTAACGCTTGGTATTATCCGGGCCGTTATGTTTCCCGGCGCAAACCGCACGACGTCGCGCGCGATATTCTTCCTCTTCTTCCTATCCGGCGCGACCGCGTTAGTCTACGAGGTCGTCTGGATGCGGATGCTCGCGGTCTCGCTCGGGGCGACCGCGCCGGCGGTAGCCGCGGTGTTGGCCGCGTTTATGGCCGGCCTCGCCCTCGGCTCCTGGCTCGGCGGCCGCGCGGTCGACCGGTGGGGGAGGCCGTTGCTCTTTTACGCGGCTTGCGAGCTATTCATCGGCGTCTACGCCCTTCTCTTTCCCCATCTCTACGCCGCCAGCGACGTCGCCTACCGGGTTATTTTCGGCCTATCGGCTACGGGCCTGCGCCACTTCCTTCGCTTCGCCCTCGCCTGCGCCCTACTCCTCGCGCCGACCGCGGCGATGGGCGCCACGGCGCCCGCGGTCGTCGCCGCCCTGAAAAAGTTGGGCGGCGGAACGTCTCGGTCTTTCTCCGGCGCCTACGCGGCCAATACGGTGGGTGCGGCCGCGGGCGTTCTGGCGGGCGGCCTGTGGCTATTGTGGCTCGCCGGCGCGCGGGTGACGCTACTTATCGGCGCATCTGTTAACGTCGTAATCGCCGCGGCGGCGTTCGCCCTCGCCCGACGGGCCGCCGGCGCCACGGCCGCGTCCGAAACGCCTCGGCGCGCAGGGCCGGAAGAAGCGCCGGCCAAGCGGGTAGCCGCCGCGGCGTTCGTCGCAGGCGCCGTCGCGTTGGCGGCTCAGGTATGTTGGGCCCGGGCCCTCGCGAACGTCGTAGGCTCCGCGAGCTACGCCTTCGCGGCGATGCTCGCGGTAATATTGCTTGCGATAGGGACGGGCGCCGCGGTCCACCGGCGCCTGGGCTCGAGGATAGCGGCGGCGCGGTGGTTTTACGCCGGCATATGTCTCGCGGCCGGCGCGAGTCTCGCGCTGAGCGTTTTCGTATTGCGAAGCGCGCCGCGGCTTTTTCTTCTCGGCTACGGCGCCGCGGGCGGCGGCTTCGGCGTTGCCCTCCTGCTTGTTTTCCTCATCGCGGCGGCCGTCCTGTTCGCACCTTCCTTTGCCGTCGGGATGGTCTTACCCATCGTGGTCGCCGCGGCCCGCGGCGTCCGGCCCGGGCGGCGGGTGGGCTCTCTCTACGCGGCCAATACCGTAGGGGCCATCGTAGGCAGTCTGGGCGGGACGTTTATACTCCTACCGTCGCTCGGGCCGATCGGCGGCCTCCGGCTCGCCGCCGCGGCCGTCGCCGCCGGGGCCGTCCTCCTGGGTATAACACGGCGCGGCGTCCTTTACTACGTTGCGCCCGCGGCGGCGGTAATCGCCCTCGCGCTCGTAATCCCCGGCCCGAGCCGCCATACTCTGGCCCTCGGCGCGGGGATAAGCCCGAGCTATTACCTCGACGCGCAACGCCGTCCGGACTTCGGCGACGTGGCGCACGAGAAACTGCTGTTCTATGCCGAGAGCGTCGACGCGTCCGTGGCGGTAGTGGAATACGGCGCCGTCCGCTCCCTCAAGATAAACGGCAAGACCGTAGCCTCGACTAATTACGACGACGTCCGCGTGGAGAGGATGTTGGGCGAGTTGCCCGCGCGGGCGCGCGGGGCGGCGCGCGACACCCTCGTCATCGGCCTCGGCACCGGCATCACCCTCGGCGCGGTCGCCGCTAACGCGCCCTCGGCTCGCGTCGTCTGCGTCGAGATCAACCCGGCGGTCCCGGCGGCGGCGCGGTTCTTCGAAGATATGGGCGGCGGCCTCCCCCGCGAAGACCGGGTAACGTTTTCCCGCGAAGACGGCCGCGCCTACGTATTGAACACCCGCGCGCGTTACGACATCATAACGTCCGACCCCATCCATCCGTGGACGAAGGGTTCGTCCTCTCTCTTCACCGTAGAACACTTCGAGAATTGCCGGGCCCTCCTGAGGCCCGGCGGCGTTATGGCCCAGTGGCTCCCCCTCTACCAGCTCGCGCCGCAGGATTACCTCACCGTCGTCCGTTCTTTCTCGGACGCGTTCCCGTCCGTCGGCCTGTGGTATACGGGCCGCGATACCGTTCTTCTGGGCGCCGCGGGCGCCCTCCCGGCCTTGCCGACGTACGAACCCTATCTAATCGCACAAGGGGACACGCTCCGCCGGCTCGCCCGGCGCGCGCCCGTAAATACCGAAGACAACCTAATCTTGGAATATACGGCGCCCCGGTCCCTCTACGAAGAGACGGAGGCGCCGAACCTCACGATACTTTGCGCCCTCCGGGCCGCCGGCGGCGACC
>CAZJNB010000102.1:0-7316 GCA_964547385.1 uncultured bacterium | reverse complement strand
CATAAGTCAACTCCGCGGTAACCGGCTCGCAATCGTAGCCGCCCATCTGCTGGAAGTAGGTGAACTGGGTTATCTCCACGCCGTCGAGGAGAACTTGCCACCCGAGGCCCCAGGCGCCCAGCGTTGGCGATTCCCAATCGTCCTCGTCGAAGCGGAGGTCGTGGTCGGCGGCCTCGAGGCCCAGCGCGCGCAGGCTCTCGAGGTATTGTTCCATTACGTCGGCGGGAGCGGGTTTGAGGACGACCTGGTATTGATAGTGGAGGTAGAGGCGATGGGGGTTTTGGCCGTAACGACCGTCCCGCGGCCGGCGCGCCGGTGAAACGAACGCCGCGCGCCAGGGCGCCGGCCCCAACGCCCGGAGGAAGGTCGCGGCGTGGAAGGTCCCCGCACCCGATTCGACGTCGCCCGGTTGGAGGATAAGACACCCGCGCGCGGCCCAATAGGACGCCAGCGCGGCGATTATCTCTTGGAGCGACTTCTCAGTTATCTTTAAATTCCTCTCGTTCACGTTCACCGTGCTAACGACGGGCCTACATCATATATTCTCGCCGCCGCAGTTTCAAATGAAAAAGGCCGCACGCCGCGGCCGCCGAGAGTAAAGACTTCGCGGGAGAACGACCCTAAGGGACATCCATCGTCGGTTCTTTCTCTCCCTTCCACGATTGCACCGCGTCGGCGAGCGCGCGCGCCGCGTCGCGCGGCGTCCGCTGAGCCGCGATGGCAGAGATGACAGCGACGCCGTCGGCCCCCGCCGACAACACCGGGCCGACCGTCTCGACGGTTATGCCGCCGATAGCGACGATGGGGAGCGCGACCTCACGGCGGGCGCGGGCTAACTCGTCGAGGCCGAGAGGCGAGACGTCCGGCTTGGAGGGCGACGGGTAGACCGCGCCGAGGTAGATGTAGTCGGCCCCCTCGGCCTGCGCCTGCACCGCTTCAGCTACGCTGTGGCAGGAGACGCTTACCCGGAAGGTGGAGGGGAGGACCGCGCGCGCCGCGGCAACCGGGAGAGATTGGCCGGCGAGGTGGACGCCCGCGGCGCCGGCGGCCCAGGCGACGTCGGCGCGGTCGTTCACGTATAGCGCCGCGCCGACGCGGTCGGCGATCTCTCGAATGACTTTCGCGAGCGGGAAGAGCTCCCGCGCCGCGACGCCCTTCAAGCGGAGTTGAACCGCGTCCACGCCGCCCTCCAACGCCTCCTCGACGAGGGGTATCAGCCTCTTCTCGTCGGGCTCGTCGGGCGTCACAAAGACGAGGTTCATCGGACGACGCCTTCGGCGGGGCTGGAGGCGGAGGCGTAGGGCTTTTTAGGGATGCGCCCGGCCTCGAACGCCGCCCGGCCCGCACGCACAGCGTCGCGCATCGCGCACGCCATCTTCACGGGGTCCTGCGCCTGCGCGACGGCCGTATTCATCAAGATGCCGTCGATGCCCAATTCCATCGCCCGACACGCGTCGGATGCGGTCCCCACGCCGGCGTCGACGATCACCGGTACCGAAACGGCCTCTAATATGAAATGAATTGTGAGTTCGTTCTGGATGCCCATTCCGGAGCCGATAGGAGCCGCGAGCGGCATTACCGCCGCGGCGCCGGCGTCCTCCAATTTCTTCGCGACGATGGGGTCGTCGTTGGTGTAAGGGAGCACCGTAAAACCCTCCTTCACCAAGACGTCGGTCGCCGCTACGAGCTGTTCCGTATCCGGGAGGAGCGTTCTCTCGTCGCCGATGACTTCGAGTTTGACTATATCGCCAAAGCCCGCGGCCCGGCCCAGCCGGGCGACCCGTATCGCCTCTTCGGCGTTATAACAGCCCGCGGTATTCGGAAGGATGTTTATCTTCCCGGCGTCGAGGTAGTCGAGGAGCGACGGCTTACGGGCTTTAACGGCGTCGAGGTCGATGCGGCGGACCGCTACGGTAACAAGCTCAGTCTCGCTCGCGGCGAACGCCGCTCGCATTACCTCGAGGTCGTCGTACTTCCCGGTCCCGAGGATTAGGCGCGACGAATATTCCTTGCCGCCTATGGTTAAACCGGCCATAACGCTCTCCCGCCGATATTTCCTAAATTAAGGTCCAAATCTTGGGGGGCGATACTAACATATAATAGGCCGCATAACAAGGGGACCTATAAACAACGGGACCGCGTTAACGGTCCCGCTATTCCGCGCCAAACTGTTCGCGCAGCGATTACTGGCCGCCTTCTTCGGCCGGAGCCTCGGCGGTCGGTGCTTCTTCCGCGGTACCGGCTGTTCCTCCGGTCGCCGCCGTTTCACCCGGCACCTCGGCTGTAGGCAGCTCTGCCGTCTCAGCCGTGATTTCGCCCGTCGCAGCCGTGGGCACTTCTTCCTTCTTCTTGCAACCTACGAGAAGAAGGCCGCCGCACGCGAATAACGCTACAAGAATAAAGACGATGAAACTACGCATTTTAGGTAGCACCTCCTTTACTTATTAATTAACGCACTATAACAATAACCGCCCAGGTTGTCAATAAATTTTTTCGGGCTTGTAGTTCCCATATAATAACGTCAGTAGTAGCTGCTACGTTATAACGATAAGTATAGGGCCGAGACGAAGGCTTTTACGATAGGCCGAGTTAAACGGGTGGAGGTGTTATATTTCAAAAAGACGAAGCGCCCGCGTCGCCGGGGCGCTTAGGCGCTGTTTCGATAGGGGCCTTTCGACGTATAACAAAGCCGCCCGCGGCGGCGGCTTCTTAATTTGAGCCGTCTGGGATTTGAACCCAGGACTCCCTGCTTAAAAGGCAGGTGCTCTAACCTGGCTGAGCTAACGACTCGAGACGTGCTATTAATAACAGAAATCGGCGGCCCGCGCAACCCCCGACCGCTCGTTAATCAGAATACCGGCCGGCGCAGAAAGCCGTCCGCGCGCGCCGGGCCGGTGGAGACGAACGCGACCTCGGCGCCTACGTAACCCTCGATGAACGCAATATAGTCGCGTGCGGCCGCCGGCAACGCTTTCCAGGACGTCGCGCCCGCGACGCCCTCCCATCCCGGAAGCTCTTCGTAGACTGGTTCGACCCGAGCCAGCGCGTCGAAGGGAGCCGGCGCGCCGTCCAACTTTACGCCGTCAAGCTCGTAGGCAACGCATACGTTAATCTTTTCCAAGCCGTCCAGGACGTCGAGCTTGTTCAACGCGAGCAGGTTTATCCCGGCGGCCTCGACGGCGTATCTTAGCAGGACTAAATCCAGCCAGCCGCACCGCCTGGGCCTTCCCGTCGTCGAGCCGTATTCGTTCCCTCGCTTTTGCAATCGCTTCCCCACGTCGTCGCCAAGCTCGGTGGGGAAAGGCCCCTCGCCGACGCGGGTCTGGTAGGCCTTGACGACGCCGAGGACCGTATCTATGAAGGCCGGGGCGACGCCCAACGCCGCCGCGGCGCCGCCCGGGTGCACCGTCGAGCTCGTCACATAAGGATAAGTGCCGTGGTCCACGTCGAGGAGGAGGCCGTGGGCCCCCTCGAGGAGGACGTCGCCGGCGCCGGCGAGCTCCTCGCGCATCGCCGCGGCGCAGTCGCCCGCGTAGCGCTCGAGCTTGGCCGCCGCGTCCCGCAGTCGGGCCAGGACGGCTTTCTCGTCCAGCTCGACGCCGAGGGCTTTTAAGGTGGGGCGGTGCCGCGCCGCGAGCGCGCCGAGCCGCTCCTTCAATCGGGCGTTGTCGAAGAGGTCGGCGAGGCGGAGGCCGAGGCGGCTCGCCCGGTCGGCGTAGCAAGGCCCGATGCCGCGGCCCGTCGTCCCGATACGGCGCCGGCCGAGCGCCGCGTCGCCCACCTTGTCGAGCTCAATATGGTAGGGCAGGATAAGGTGGCAGTGCCAATCGACGAGCAAGTTATCCGCGGCGGCGCCCAGGTCCGCGAGGCGGCCCAGTTCCTCGAGCAGGTAGCTCGGGTTGACGACGCAGCCGCGCCCTACATAACACCGGACCTCGGGTCTGAGTATCCCCACCGGGACGAGGCGCAGGACCACCTTCTCGTCGCCTACGACGACGGTGTGGCCGGCGTTATTGCCGCCGTTGAAGCGCGCCACCGCCGCGGCGTCGCGCGACAACGCGTCAGCGATTTTACCCTTCCCCTCGTCGCCCCACTGGGCGCCGATCATCGCGACTACGGACATAGTTTCCCTCCCGGGCCTACCCGGGCACAGAAATACGGGCGAAGTAGTTCGACAATAACTACGCCCGTTACGGGATTATATCAAATTGTAGGGGGAATGCAAGGAAGAACGTAGGCAGGCTTTATCGCGACGCATACGCCGACTCCGCTTCCATATAGCCTTGCGGTTATCGCCGGCGCGGCGCGAAGCGGCTTTCTTACTTATCTCCCCCGTCCGCCGCCGCGTCCGGCGCCGTCGCCGAGCGGACGTCGTATTTCCCTTGCCCGATCGCTATTATTTCGCTATATTCGAATTGGGAAGTTGGCGCCGCGGCCCACGGCCGAGGCGAAACGCCCTCGCTTTACGGTGCCCGTGCCGTGCGCCGTTACTAAAAAAGCCGCCGTCATTTACGGCGGGGCCGTGCGCCCTGCCCCAACGTCCGACGGTCGCTCCCTATTATGGCTGAGCATATTCTCACCGTAGCGGAAGACGAGGGCGCCCTCGCCGCGGCCCTCCTATGCGACGTCGCCGCGGCACAGAAAGGCGAGCCGTTGAAGGCCGTCGTCGTCCTCGTTCGCGGCAACCTCGTCGGCCGCCAACTCAGCCGCCGCCTCGCGCTCGAGCGCGGCGCCCATGCCAACGTTCACTTCCTGACTTTCATCGACCTGGCGCGGCGCCTCGCGGCGCCGGTCCTCCGGGAACGGAGAGAGCTTCCGTCGGGGGCGACGCCCGCGGCGTTCGCGGCCCTCGCCGCGGAGCTGGACGCCGGCGATTACTTCGGCCCGGTAAAAGACACCGCGGGCTTCATCGAAAGGCTCGAGGCCGCCGCCGAGGACGTCTATCAAGCGGGCGTCGCGCGTTGGCCCGCGGACTTTAACGTCGGCGCCAAGCTAACCCTCTTCGGCTCGCTCTTTGACGACTACCGCGCTCTTTTGCAAGAGGGTGGCTACGCGGACGAATACGACCTCTTCGCCGCCGCGGCCGAACACGCCGGCGGCTTCGACGGGCTCTTCGCATCGAGAGAGCTGTTCGTCTTCGGCTTCTATGACCTCAACGAACTCCAGTGGCGGTTGCTTAGCGCGCTCGCGCCGGCCGTCCGGATGCGGGCGTATATACCTTACAGCGAAGGCCCAACGTTCGCGTTCGCGGCGCCTACCGTCGGACGACTTCAGGAACTCGGGTTCCCGGTGAGGAAGTGCCCGCCGGCCCGCGCCGGCGCCGTCGCGGCGCCGGTTACCGCCGTCGTCTCGGCGCCGGACGAGGCGCGGGAAGCGCGCGAAGTGCTCCGACGGGCAGTAACGTTAACTCGGGAAGAGAGTATCCGCTTCGGCGAGATGGCGGCGTTCTATCGCGACGACTCGGCCCGGGCGGTGCTCGTCGAAGAGTGCGAACGCGTCGGCGTCCCCTACTACGACGCCGCGGGCCGGGCGCTCGCGACGACGCGCGCCGGCGTGGGCGCCCGCCGCTTGCTCGCGCTCGCGCTCGAGCGGGACGGCCCCCGGCCCTTCCGCCGCGCCGCGGTGATGGACTTCATAACGTCGGCGCCCCTGGATGCCGCGGCCGCCGCCGGCCCTTCCTTCGAGCCGACGATATGGGAGGACATCTCGGTGGCGGCCGGCATTATCCACGGCCCGCGGCAATGGGAGAAACTGCTGGCCCGCTACGCCGCCGCTTGCGAGCGCCGGGGCGACGAGGACGGCGCCGGTCACGACCCGGCCGAGGTCCGGCGCTTTGCAGACTTCGTCGCTCGGCTCTTCGACGACGTAGGCCGGTTCCCGCGGGAAGGCCGCTGGGCCGACTTCGCCGCGGTCCTCGAGGACATAGTTGGTAGATACTTTTCCGCCTCGCCGGAGCGAGACGGCGTTTTGGATGCGGCCGCGGCGCTTCGGGACTACGACGACGTCATTCCCCCCCCCCGAACCGTCAAACTCAAGGTCTTCGCGGACATATTCTCCCGGCGTTTAGCAGGGACGCCCTTGCGCTCTGAACGGCGCGAAGGCGAGGGCCTCAACTTGATAAAGTCCGAGCGCGCCCGCGGCCTCTCGTTCCGCGCCGTTTTCATCGTCGGCGCCTGCGAGGGCGTCTACCCGCGGCGGCGCCCCCAGGACCCCATCATCCTCGACGACGAGCGGCGCGACTTCAACGATAGAGCCCGCGGCCGGTGGCGCTTCAACGTCAAGGCGGAGGGCGCGCGCGAAGAACCCCTTCTCTTTCACATCGCCCTCGGCGCCGCGAAGGAATTCGTCCAGGTGTCCTACCACCGGCTCGACGCCGGCGGCCGCGAACGCTTACCGTCCTACTACGTCGTGAAGTTGGCCGCGGCGCTCGCCGGCCGCGACTTCGGCGCCGAGGCGCTCGACCGCGCCGCCGACGATTACGATTGGTTCCGCCGGGTCGGGATTTCCGCGGCCCCCGCGCCGGCAGACGCGCTCGACGAAGTCGAATATTGGACCGCTCGGGAGGCCGAGCTGGGCGCCGCCGCGGTGGCCGCGTATCTCGCCGGCGAAGACGAGGGATGCGCTACGACCGCGGCCGCCGCCGCGGCGCGTCGGGCCGCGGGCCTTACCGCCTTCGACGGCCTCGTTACTTCGCCGGAGGGACGGGCCTTTCTCCATAAGCGCTTCGGCGGCGAGACCGTCGCCGTCGGCGCTCGCGACCTCGAACGGCTTGCCGATTGCCCCCGCCGGTATTTCTTCGAGAAGGTATTGCGCCTCGTGCGTTGGGCCGAACCCGAGGAACTGCTCGGCTTCCCGCCCGCGGCGCGCGGTTCCCTGGTCCACAAAATCCTCCGCGACGTATATCGTGAGTTGGCGCCGCTCGACGACGAGGAGCGAATCGGGACCGCCGCGGCGGCGGTGGAACGCTATGTCGCGGACGCGTTCGCCCGTTTCGAGCGGGAAAGTGTTCTCCCGCCGCCGTTCGTGGTCGAGATGGAGCGGCGGATGGTGGCGCGTGCGTTGGCGGCGTTCGTCGCCGAGGATTTGGCGTCGTTGGAAGGGTGGCGCCCGCGTTACTTCGAGCTCGCGTTCGGCGGCGCGCGGGGGGATGCGAACGACGCCGCATCCGTCGCGACGCCGTTCCTGCTGACGCTCGAGGGCGAAGGGGGACCCGGCGCCGTCGAAGTCTATGGGCGTATCGACCGCGTTGACCTTCGGAACGGCGACGCTCGCGTTATCGATTACAAGACCGGCGGCGGGAACTTGCGTAAGGATAC
>CAZJNB010000101.1:0-7338 GCA_964547385.1 uncultured bacterium | reverse complement strand
GCCGGCAACGAAGATGCTCATGGCCCGTGCCCAGTGGTCGCGACCGGGCCGCTTACCTCCGCGGCGATGGCGGGCGAGCTCGCCGCCGCGGTGGGTCGGGCGAACTTGTTATTTTACGACGCGCTGGCCCCCGTCGTCGCCGCCGATAGCATAGACATAGGGGAGACCTTCGCGGCGAGCCGTTACGGCAAGGGGGAAGGGCTTTACGTTAATTGTCCGCTCACGCGGGAACAATACGTGGCGTTCGTCGCCGCGCTCGTCGCGGCGGAGACGGCGCCGCGGCGGGACTTCGAACGCGGCGTCTTTTTCGAGGGTTGTCTCCCGCTCGAGGAGCTGGCGCGGCGGGGCGAGGATACCCTGCGTTTCGGCCCGATGAAGCCGGTGGGACTTGTGGACCCGCGTGACGGGGAAAGACCTTACGCCGTTCTCCAACTACGAACGGAAGATGAGGGCGGGACGATGTTCGGTCTGGTCGGTTGTCAGACGAGGTTGAAGCAACCCGAGCAACGTCGGGTTTTCCGAATGGTGCCGGCGTTGGCGCGCGCCGAGTTCCTCCGCTACGGCGCGGCGCACCGCAATACGTATATTTGCGCGCCGGCGGCGCTCGCGGCTACGCTCGAGCTAAAAACGCGCCCGGGCGTCTTCGTTGCCGGCCAGTTGACCGGCGTCGAAGGTTATATGGAATCGGCCGGGACCGGCATAATTGCGGGAATCAACCTGGCCCGGGTGTATCAGGGCCGCCCGCCGGTGTATCCGCCGCGGGCGACCGCGCTTGGGTCCCTCCTAAGCTATATTTCCTCGGCGGCGCTGAGCACGTTCGCGCCGATGAATATTAACTTCGGCCTTTTCCCGCCGGTCCAGCTTCGGGGGCGGAAAGCTCGCCGGGAAGAAGTCGTCGCGCGCGCGCGGCGGGCGTTGGCCGGGTGGCTTGCGGACGTAGGGGAGGGGGCGTAAGTGTCGCTCGCGCGTTCTGACGGTCGGGGATGGCTTTGGTGTTTGCTATTGGCGGTGCTCGTTTTTGGCGCCCTCGCCGCGGCATATTACCGCTATACCATCGACGACGCGTATATATCGCTTCGCTTCGCGCGGAACGTCGCCGGCGGCCGGGGCCTGACGTTCAACTTGGAGGGGCAACCGACCGAAGGGTATACGAACTTCTTATGGGTGATATCCGAAGCGGCGCTGTTCAAAGTCGGCGGGCCGATAGATATCATACACGAGGTAAAATTATTAGGGATATTATGGGGCGTCGGTTTGGTCTTCGGCGTCTACTTTCTGGGGCGGCGGGTCTACGGGAAGGCCGCGGCCAGTGCCGCCGCCCTTTTCGTCGCGGCGACGGGGAACTTCGCGTTTTGGGCCGTCGGCGGCCTCGAGACGACGCAATACATATGCTTGATTATATGGGCGGTCTACTTCTCTACGAAGGTTTCCGAAGGCCGGCGGGCGGCGACGGCGGCGGGGGTGTTTTGGCTTCTCGCGGCGCTCAGCCGGCCCGAGGGCATTATTCTGGCGGCGGTCGTATTACTATCCGGCGTCCTCACCGCCGGGCGCGCGGGCCGTTCGCGGTGGCTCCTCGCCGCGGCCTTCGCGCTAATCCCATACGGCGCGTATTTCCTTTGGCGGTGGCATTACTTCGGTTTGTTATTACCTAATACGTTCTACGCCCGCGCGGGCGTTTCGCCGCGTGCTTTGGTCGGGCGCCTCCGGGGTGTGGCTCCCTTCCTGTTATATATAGCGCCGCTCGCGGCGTTGGCGGCGTGGCGGCGCGCCGCGGCGAAGGGCGGCCGCGGCCGGTTGGTGTGGATATCGTTCGTCGCGAGCTTCGCGCTGGCGTTCCTAGCCAAGAGGGAATGGATGCCGGGCTTCCGTTACGAGTTGCCGTTTGTCGCGTTCTTGGCGGTGCTCGCCGGCGGGGCTTGGGCTCGCGTGCTCGCGGGGCGCGGCCGGCGGTGGCCCGTCGTCGGCTCCGTTTTATTGGCGGCCTATCTGTTTATCCCCGGGCTCTTCCTCTTTAGGGAAGTAACATATACGGCGAGGCTCGAGCGAGCGCATATAGCTTTAGGTCGGTGGCTGGCCGCCGCGGCGCCGTCCGGTAGTTCCCTTGCGACGTGGGATATGGGCGCCGTGCCGTATTTTTCCGGTTTCGCCGCCGCCTACGATATTAACCCCGAAGGGCTCCTCAGCCGGGAAACTACCCAGCGCGGTTATCGCCCGGGATATTTTATTGGCCGCCGCCCGACTTTTTTTATATTATATAGTTCGGCGAGCGGGGGCATACGCGCCCCGGCCGGGAGTTGGGTCTGGCAGTATTATAATTCGGCGGCGTTCCACAAACTATACGATTATCTGTTCACCTTTACTTTCCGGGATGATTACCACCTGCGCGTCTACGCCCTCGCGACGGCGCCGCTCGTGCCGGGCGATGTCGCCGCGGGCGCGCGGTTGGCCCGGGAGAGCCGCGTCGCGGGCGACTGAGTCGCCGCGACGCTGAACCGTTATGTTCCGAAGGAAAAAGAATAGCCGGGAACACCCTTGGGCGCCCGCAAAGGGCGTCGGCGTCGTCCGCGCGGGCCAATTTGCGTTCGTCGTAGCTATATTCTACGCACTGGCGGACACGGCGTATTACCATTACTTTGCCGTGGAGTCACATTTCGGGAACATCCCCTTTTTAACGTATTTTTACCGGTCGTTCGTTTTATATGCGGTATTAGCGGTCGTCGCCGCCGCGGCCGCGGCCGGTATGCGGGCCGCCGGCGGGAAGGTTTTGCCGCGCTACGTCGTCCCATATCCGGCGTCCGTGACCGGCGCGGGCGGCGCGTTATTTATGGGCGTATTCGGGATTGCTTTACTGTTAAACAGGAAGACGGCGTTGACGATCGCTCACCCGCTGATGCTCGCGGCGGACGTTTTTATTATCTGCGTTTGGCTGGTTTTATCTGGGGTAGCGGGCGCGCGGCTTATTTATTTCCTTTTACCCGGCGGCCGAACGCTCCGGCGTCTCGCTTGGAACGTGGGGGGGTACGGCGCCGCGGCGTTGTGGACGGCGAGTCTATTCGGCGCGCCCGTCTTCCACGCGGTTACGCGGCCGCCGGCGCCCCAACGCCGGCTTAATGTGCTTTTCATCTCCATAGATACACTGCGCCGCGACCGTCTCGGCTGTTACGGGTATAAACGCGTAAAGACGCCTAATATTGATAGCTTCGCCGCGGCGGCTACGAAGTTCGAGAACGCTATGACGTGCGCGCCCTGGACGTTACCGGCGATAGCCGCCGTAATAACCGGCCGTTACCCGTCGGTATGCGGTGCGGACGCCGATCACCGTATTCGCTCGGGTCTACCGACGTTGGCCGAGGTCCTACGCGCCGGCGGTTACCGCACCGAGGCGTATATCGGCAACAAGTTTATATGGCCCGAATACGGTTACGAGAGGGGTTTCGATATCTATCTCCAGAATCATAAGGACCGTTTTCTTTATCCCTTCCGCGGCACGAACCTTTACGAACGCGTGTCGTTGACGGCGTTAGCGTTGGAAAGTACGTTCGGGCGGGCGCGGGACGACACCCGATTCATCAGCGAGGAAGGCGTCGCGGCGCTCGAGAGGTTGGCGACCAGCGGAAGGCCCTTTTTCTTATGGTGCCATTTTATGGACCCCCATCAACCCTACGCGCCGCCGCCCGGCTACGTTCCCGATTACGCCGACGCCACGTCGGCCGAGGCCTACCGCTTTCTCGCGGACGTGGGCCCCAACGCGTGCGCGATGGACAACGAGGACGTGGAGCTAACGCCGCGGACAATAGAGCTTTTCCAGATGCTCTACGACGGCGAGATCGCCTACGTCGACGAACAGTTCGGGAGGATAATGGCGACGCTGCGGGCGACGGGCCTCGCCGATAATACCGTCGTCTGCGTCTTCAACGACCACGGCGAGGAATTCTTCGACCACCGTTCTTACGGGCACGGGCACACGTTATACCCGGAGCTTACCAATATGGTGTTGTTGCTCCGCGTCCCGGGCCGGGCGTTCCCGGCCGGCGCCGCGCGCGCGCCCGCGTCTCAGCTAGATATATTCCCTACTATGCTGGATGCGTTAGGTTTCGTACCGCCGGCTAAAGTGGACGGCCTGTCCCTTCTCCGGGAGGAGTCAGCCGATAACGAACATAGGCCGGTGTTCGCCGAATGGCTATGGTTACAACGGGGCGGGCCCGAGAGAAAGGCCGTTCGGCGCGACGGGTGGTTGTTGATTCGGAATACGGCCTCCGGCACGCGCGAGCTGTATAACATCGGGGACGATCCGACGGCTACGGAGGACCTCGCCGGAACCGGCCTCCCGGTCGAAGAAGACCTGAGCCGGGAGCTTGCGCGGTGGCGGGCGACGAACGAGAAGGCAACCCGGGCGCTCGGTGCGGCGTCGGGGATGGCGCTTTCCGAGGAGCGCAAGGCCGGCCTTCGCGGCCTCGGCTATATTGCCCCCTAACTAATTATCCGCGGTCGCTTTGCCCGCCGTTGCCGGGTTTATAAACCTTAACTTCGTGGCGGGAGCCGTCGCCGACGTATATCGTCCCGTCCGCGGCTACCGCGAGCGCCGTCGGCGTCGGGAGCGACACGTCCACTTCCTGCCGAAAAACGCCCGCCCGTGAAAAGAGCGCGACGGAATACTCCTCGGCGCCGTCGGCTACTGCGCGGGAGCCGAGGACGATAACGCCGCCGTCGGGCCCGAACGTCGCCTCCACCGGCGTGAAGGGGGCGCCGTCGGCTACGGCCAGCTTCGTCGCCTTCCCGCCCGCCGGTGGGAATAGATATATAGAGCGGCTGGCGGCGGTTACTACCGCGACGCGGCCGTCCGCGGCGCACGCTACGTCCCAAGCCTCCCCGACGCCGAAAGACGCGCCCCAATGTCCGATTTGCTTACCCTCGGGCGAAAAGATGAATACGCCGCCGCCCTCGGCGTCGGCTACGTAGACGGTCCCGTCGGGCCCTGCGGCGACGCCGAAGGGGGCCGTCAATACGCCTTCGCCTAGCGTCCTCAGGAAGCGGCCGTCCCGCGCATAGACGGAGACGCGACGGGTTCCGAACTCGGCGACGTATAACTTTCCGCCCGGGCCGATGGCAACGTCGGTGGGGACGAAGAGCTCGCCGGCGCTCTTGCCCAGCCGGCCTATTCCGCCGAGGTAGATGCCCGAGGGGGCGAATACCTGGACGGCGCTGTGAAGCGATGCGTCGGCGACGTAGATGGTGCCGTCGGGCGCGACGGCCGCGGCGGCCGGCTCCCACGAATCGCCGGGGAAGTTTAGCCGGCCCGCTTCTTTATACGAGGTCGGCGCCTCCCGATGTCCGCAGGAAAGGGCCAGCGCCGCGGCGATTATGATATAATTTCGGCGCATCCTAATCGCGGTGATAATAGGAGAACTCCCGGCGGATGTCAAGGACGGCCCGAGGCGTATGGGTATAAAGAGCCGGTTTAGGGGTGGCGCCGCGGCGGCATATCTTCGGCGACTTAGTAGAGCACAGCGGATAGCGCGCGCCGAGTTCGGTTGCACCGCGGTGGCGCCCATAATCTTGATGCCGGTAACGCGGGAGATGACGCGCCGTCTTGTCCGCGCCCTTCGCCGGGCGAAGAAGCGCGGCGAAACGTTTCGGGGAATATTGGCCGGGAGAGAGGTATCGGTGATTAACAGCGGCGTCGGCGCGCCATCCGCGGAGGGAAAGGTCGTAGCCTGCCTGGGCGTCGGCGCGAAGGTCTTCCTCCGCGTCGACATCTGCGGCGCCCTCGACGTCGAGATGAAAGTGGGGGATATAGTCGTGGCCGAGAGGGCCGCGGCCTTCGACGGCACGAGTCGCCTCGTGGCCGCGGGCGAAGACGTGGCGGCGTCGCCGAGGGTTCTCGCCGCGGCCGGGGAGGCGGTAAGGACTTTCGACGGCCGTCGGCGTTTCCACGTCGTGACCGTCGCGACGGTGGATACTTTTCATAACCAGACGGACGAGATGCATCGGGTTTGGCGCGGACGCGCCGCCGCGGTAGATATGGAGACGAGCATTATTTATCATCTCGCACGGCGCGCGGGCGCGCACGCCCTCGCGATTATGGCGGTGAGCGACGTGCGCGCGGCCGGCCTCGACCCCTTCGACGCCGAGAGCTTTCCCTATGAAGAATTGTTACAGGGCCTCGACGACCTTAGCCGGTTTACGGTGGACGTTGTGCGGACGTTGCCGGCGTCGCTGACGGCGGCGTATTAACGGCGGACGGTATGGCGCTGTCGAGGAAATTAATTCGGGAGCTGAGGGAGCGGCTCGGCGAGGGCAACGTTCTGGACGGCGCCGCGGACCTATACGTCCACGGCTTCGACGCGACGGCGACGCCGAGGCTTCCGGACATCGTGGTAATCCCGTCGTCGCCCGAGGATTTGGCGTGGACGTGTACGACGTTGTGGCGCGAGGGCGTCGCGATTACGCCGCGGGGCGCCGGGACCGGCTACTCGGGCGGCGCGGTCCCGGCCCGGGGGGGAGCGGTCGTAGTATGCGACCGTTTGAAAAAGGTCTCCCTAATAGACGAGGGAACCGTCGAGGTCGAGCCGGGCGTCGTCGGCGATGAGCTGAATCGGTATCTTAAAAGGCAAGACCTTTTTTATCCGGTGGACCCGGCGAGCGCGGAGGTTTCGACGCTCGGCGGCCACGTCGCGGAGAACGCCGGCGGCCCGCGGGCCTTGAAATACGGCGTTACCCGCGATTACGTCCGGGTCTTGGAAGTCATCAGCCCGGCGCGGGGAAGAGAAACGTTCGAGGACCGGCCGGCCCGGGCGGACATACTTAGCATCCTTGTCGGCTCGGAAGGGACGTTGGCCGTATTCTTAAACATCACCCTTCGCGTTTTACGAGTCCCTGCGGCTACGGCCGCGGCGGTTACAACGTTCGGCGACGCGGACGCCGCGGCGGCCGTCGCGAACGAAGTCCTCAACGCCGGCATCGTCCCGGCTAAGCTGGAGTTCCTCGACCGCCGTTGCATGGAATGCGTGAACGCCAAAGAACCCGGGACTTTCGAAGGGGCCGCGGCGTTGCTCTTCGAATTCGATGGCTCGAGGAAGGCGGTAGCGGACGCGCTTGAGAAAACAGCGACGTTAGCTCAGGCGGCCGGCGCGGAGACAATAAAGGTTGCACCCGACCAGGACGCGGCGGCGAGGCTTTGGCAGGCGCGGCGCGGCGTCTCGTCCGCGCTCGGCGTCCTCGCGCCGCACAAGACGAACGAAGACGTTTGCGTTCCCCGTTCGAAGATACTGGCGCTGTTAAGTTTCATAGACCATTTGGAGGAGAGGTACGGTATCGTCGTGCCGACGTTCGGGCATA
>CAZJNB010000100.1:0-7379 GCA_964547385.1 uncultured bacterium | reverse complement strand
ACCGGCCCTCGCGCCTTACGGCCGGTATTGGGCCGCGGAGAGCATCGCCCTCGGCGGCGAAAGGGGACGGGCCGAAAAGGCATTCGCGGCCTTCGCCGCCGCCTACCCCCAGCACCCGCTCGCCGATAATGCCCTTTTCCGCGAGGGGAAACTACTCTTGGCCGCCGGGAAAACGGCCGCCGCCCGGGATACGTTCGCCTCGCTGACGCGCCGTTACGCCACCCGGGACCTCGCCGATGACGCGGCGTATCTCTACGCCCGAAGCCTCCTGGACGAAAAGGACGTCGCCACCGCCGCCACGGCGTTCCACGGATTAGTTGCGGAGTTTCCCCAAAGCCCGTACGCGCCGCAAGGCCTTTTCGACCTCGCGAACGCGCGCTTCAACGCCCACGAGTTCGCCCGGGCCGCGGAAACGCTCGCGGCCCTCCTAAGCCGCTATCCCGATAACGATGTCGCCGACGACGCCCTCTTCCTCCTGGGCGAGTGTTACCTTAATCGACGCGAATACGAGCTGGCAAAGAAGGAATACGCCGCGTTGGTCGAGAAGTACCCCCGTTCGCCGCGTGCCGACGAGGCGCGCTACGAAATTGAGCTGTGTAATTTTAAACAGGGTAAATACAGCTCCCAAATCGAGCTCGCCAAATCCTATATCGCAATGTATCCCCAAAGCACCCTCAACGGCGAGCTCCTTATCCTCCTGGGTGAGTACTACCTCCACCGGCGCGACTACGAGCCAGCCGAAAAGTACCTCGCTGCTGTTGCCAACGTGAAAACGGACGCAGATACGCTTACCGCGGCGCGCAAAAAACTCGCCGACGTCTTCCTCGCGCAGGGAGACGCCGCGGGCGCCATCGCCCAATATCGAGAAGTAGCCGCGGCCGCGACCGATGAGGATGCCGCCGCCGCGGCCCTAATCGAAGTCGGCCGGATATACAACCGCCTGGGGAATACGAGCGCCGCCGTAGAGACTTACGAAGAGGTCGTTCAACGCTTCGGCGCGTCGAAAGCCGCGGCCCGAGCCCAATTCGAAATCGGCGAGACCCTGCGAGCCGCGAAGATGTATAAGGAATCCAACACCGCTCTCGCCACCCTTCTGAAACGGTGGCCCGAAACCGAATTCGGCGACTCGGCCGAGTTATATACGGCCGAAAACCTTCAGAAACTAGGCGATGACGCCGGCGCGAAACCACACTTCGCCGCGGCGACGGCGGCCGGCGAGCGCGCGGTCGCCGTCCGGGCCTATTTCGGCCTCGGCCTTTGCGAACGCAACCTCGGCAACGACGCCGAGAGCCGTAGGTATTTCACGAAGGTCGTAACAAATTACCGGGATTTCCCTAAATGGGTCCGCAAAGCGGCCGCACAATTGAAATAACCGCGCTCGTCGCCGTAGCCGCGACGCTTGTCGGCGTCCCGTCGGCCCGGGCCAGCGCGGCCGGCGCGCCGTTCTCGTTCTCCAACCCGGACCTAATCCTTTCCTGGGAAGAAAGCGCGCCCAGCTTCGAAACGCCCACGTTCGACGATTACTTAGCGAACCATACCGCCGCCTTCCGAAAAGCCGTCCCGGCGCTCTTCGCCGCGGGCGCCGCGCCGGCGGATAAAGAAGACCGCGGCCGCGGGGGAAACGGCGCCGACGCCGAGAGTCACTCGTTCGCGGAAGCGAGCGCGAGCGGCGGCAGTGAAGGGCGCGTCGAACTCGCCGGTTTCTACGGCGCGGAAGTGAGCGTCGTCGACGCCGCGGCTTCGTTTCGGGAGAGCCGGCACACGAGCGGCGACGGCGTCTACGGAAACGACCTCCTCCACGCGAGCGCCGAGGCCGCGATCTCGGACGAAGCCGGGACGATGGTCGGCTTCGCCGCCGCGTACGAGGGTAACGCCAACCGCCTTAAAGAATACGCGGACGCCTACACCTTCCCCGCCGGCGACAACTACGCCCGTAGCACCGAAGCCGACGTGTTCTTCCGGAGCAACTTGTGGGGTAAGGCGAAATTCGCGACGCGGGTCTCCGGGACTTTCGCCGAAGGCGACTACGGCTCCCGCCACGTCGCCGACCAAACCCTAGCCGCCGAATCCGGTTACGACTTCTTCTGGCTGGGGAACAAGCACGCGCGCGGGTGGCTCGAACTTAGCCAAGAGAACTACGCCGTCGCCGGTAACGAACAAGGCCTTTTCTTCAGCCGCCTCCGGTTGGAAAACGACTTCCCCATCGCCGACCGGCTTTACCTCTCGGGCGGTTTCCGCGCCGCCCTTTACCGCCCGGCACCGCGTCCCCTCAAGTTCTACGCGAGCGGCCGCCTGCTCTGGCGCATCGGCGGCGGTTGCGGCTTCTTCGTCAACTATCACCCGAACTTCGCCGTCCCCGACTTCCGGGAATTATACATCCGCCACGACTACGTCGTCCCCACGTCGTTTCGCCCCACGGCAGACGATTACTTCTCCCTCCGCTCGGGCTTCGATTACTACTTCTGGGACATCACCCGCCTTACGGTATCGGTTCACGAAGACCGCTACCGGCACACGTACGCACCGCAGGACCTGGGCCCCGGCGCCGCGAGCTACTACAACCCCGGGCGAACCCGCATCCGCGGCGCGGACCTTTCGTACCGCCTCAGCTGGCCCCACTTCGAACACTACGGCGTCGCCGCCTACGCGCACCCCCGTCTCTACGATATGCCCGGCGGCCACTTTCCGTACCTCCCGACCTATTCCGCCAGCGGCGGCCTTATAATAAAATTCGGCGGCGGCCACACCGCGACCCTCGAGACGGAATTTATCGGGCCACGGTACGCCCGCGCGGACGCGCCCGAGCCGCTTGCACCGGCATGGGTCCCGGCCGCCGCGCTCTTCATCCATCTCCCCGCGGGCGTCGGTATTACGGCCGCGGCCGAGAACCTTAGCGATACCCGCTACGTGGAAGCGGGCGGCGTATTAGCGCCGCGCCGTTCCTTTAGCGCCGGCCTCCGCCTAACCTTTTGAGGATGCGATGACCCCCGAAGATAAATCAGCCGCGGCGCTCACGCCCCGTAAAATCGTCGAAGAGCTCTCCCACTACGTCATCGGCCAGGACGCGGCTAAAAAATCCGTCGCTATCGCCCTCCGGAACAGATGGCGTCGCCGCCAACTATCGCCCGAAATCGCGGAGGAGATCGCCCCCAAGAATATCATTATGATCGGCCCGACGGGTGTGGGGAAGACCGAAATCGCACGCCGCCTCGCCCGCCTGGCAAACGCACCCTTCGTCAAAGTGGAGGCATCGAAGTTCACCGAAGTGGGGTACGTCGGCCGGGACGTGGATGGCATCATCCGAGACCTCGCGGACATCGCCGTCGCCGGCGTCCGCGAACAGTTGATGGCCGAAGTTGAAGAGAAAGCCGCCGCGCGCGCAGAAGAGCGCCTACTCGATATCCTCTTACCGCCACCGCCCCCCACACCTGAACCTCCCGTGCGGAAGCCCACGACCCAGAGCGACGGACAGCCCGAGCCGCCGATCGCCGTAGGCCCGTCCGCCGTCCTCAAGCGAAAGGCCGAGGAGGAAAGGCGAAAGTACGAACGGGCGCGCGAGGTTATGCGCGCGAAACTGCGGCACAACGAGCTCGACGAACGCACCGTAGAAATCGAAGTCGAGGCGAAAATATCCCCTACGGTCGAGGTCTTTACCGGCCAAGGCTTCGAAGAGATGGATATGAACCTCAGCGAGATCTTCGGCCAGTTCCTCCCCAAACAAACGAAGACCCGCAAGGTGACCACGGCAGAAGCGCGCGACATCCTGACCGACGAAGAGGCGACCAAATTAGTCGATATGGACAAAGCCGTCAACCTCGGCTTGGAACGGATGGAACAGGACGGGATCGTCTTCATCGACGAGCTGGATAAAATAGTAGGCCCGCACGCTGGCGCCGGGCCCGACGTCTCGCGCGAGGGCGTCCAGCGCGACCTCCTGCCGATAGTCGAGGGGAGCACCGTCAATACAAAATACGGCATAGTTCGCACCGACCACATACTCTTCATCGCCGCGGGCGCCTTCCACGTCGCGAAACCCGCGGACCTCATCCCGGAGATGCAAGGTCGCTTCCCTATCCGCGTCGAGCTCCACAGCCTCACGGCCGAACATTTCTACGAAATCCTCACTCAGCCCAAGACCGCGCTCGTCAAGCAATACCGCGCGCTCCTCTCGACCGAAGGCGTCGAGCTTCATTTCGAAGACGCCGCGCTGAAGTCGATATCCGACATCTCCCAACGCCTGAACGATAAACTCGGGAACATCGGCGCGCGCCGCCTCCACACCGTTATGGAGACCCTCCTCGAGGACCTCTCTTTTGACGCGCCCGAGAGCAAAACGCGCCGCGTTACCGTAGACAAGAAGTTCGTCGAGGAGAAACTGGCAGACCTCGTTCGCGACGAAGACTTAGCCCGGTATATCCTCTAAGTAAGAAGGTCCAGCAAAACGTGAAGGTATTACGAGAGGAAGGGCGTTATGAAAATAATACTGGCGGCGGTAGCGGCGGTAGCGCTTTGCGTCGCCGCCGCGGGCGCGAAAAACCTCGTTAAAGAGCTCCGCTACAAGGACGCGGGCAAGAGGGCCGCGGCCGCGGCCGAGCTGGCCGCCCGCGCGCGCGCGCAGGGCCTGAGCGGCGAGGAAGTCGAAGCGCTCGCCGCCGCGGTCAACGACGCCGACGACGACGTCCGGACGGCCGCGGTGGCGGCGCTGGCGGCCAACTCGGCGATCGCGACCTCGCGGGAATACGCCCCGCGTTTCGCCCGTCGCGGCGACAACTTCATATCCTTCCTGTTGTGGTATGCCGTCTATCAAACGTACGCGGCGCTCATCGAAGACGTCGGCGGCGCCGGCCCGGGCGATATGGCCGAGGAAATGGCCTCCGCGAAGAGTCAGGCGCTGGAAGCGTACGCGAATATGCTCGACCCGGAAAGAAAGAGCTGGGCCGAACCGTATTACCAAAATATAGCGCCGTGAGCACCGACGAACGGGAACCAGAGGCCGTCTATTGGCGCCGCGGCGACGGCGGCCGCGTCGTATGCACCCTCTGCCCCCGACGGTGTAAGATAGCAGACGGCCGCCGGGGCGTGTGCCGCCTCCGCGAAAACCGCGGCGGCGTGCTCTACGCCGTCGCATACGGCCGGCTGGTCTCCGTCGCGGTCGACCCCATAGAAAAAAAGCCGCTCTACCATTTCCACCCGGGCGACGACGTCCTCTCAACCGGGCCCAACGGCTGCAACTTCACTTGCCCGGGATGTCAGAACTACGCCATATCCCAAGAGGAAGTCCCGAGCCACTACGTCGCGCCGCCGGCACTCGTGGCGCTCGCCCAGGAACAGCGTTCGCCGGGCATCGCCTACACGTATACTGAGCCGTTGGTCTGGTTCGAATATGTCCGCGACGCTTGCCGCGCCGCGCGCGCCGGAGGCCTGTATAACGTCGCCGTAACCAACGGCTACCTCGAGGAGGAACCCGCAAAAGAAATCGCCCCCCTCTTAGACGCCGCGAACGTGGACGTAAAATCATTATCCGACGAATTCTACCGCGACTACTGCGGCGGCACCCTCGCGCCGGTCCTCCGCACTTGCGAAATATTTAAAAAACACCTCCACCTCGAGATCACGAACCTTCTCATCACCGACCGCAACGACGGCGAGGAAGACGTCGCCTCCCTCGTCAAATGGGTAGCCGCGAACCTCGGGCCCGAGACGCCCCTCCACTTCTCCCGCTACTTCCCCCATCACAAGATGGACGCGCCGCCCACGCCCGACCATCACCTCCTACGCGCCAAGGAGATCGCCGAACGCGAACTCTTTTATGTATATCTGGGTAACGTCGCCGGCATCGGCGGCACCGATACTTATTGCCCGCGATGCGACAACCTCCTCGTCGAAAGAACCGGCTATCGCGCCGCGGTAGTCGGCCTGAGCGACGGCGCCTGTAAAAAATGCGGCCGCACGAGCGACGTCATATTGTGAGGTCCCGGGCCCTTTGGATATTAGTTCTCCTCCTCCTCGCATACGGCGCGCTCGTAGCGCCTACGCTGCGCCCCACGGCGCCCGCGGCTAAGGCCGTGATTATAAGCGTCGCCGGCGATGAAGTCGTACGGCTCGAGTTGCCTTCGACGCCGCGGCAAATAATAACCGCCGGACCACGCGGCGACACCATCGTAGAACTGAACGGCCGCCGGGCGCGCGTCGTGGCGTCGCCCTGCCCGCGCAAGATATGCATACGCCGCGGCTGGCTCAGCAGGCCCGGCGAACGCGCCGTATGTCTTCCCAACCGCGTCGTCTTACGCCTGGAATAAATATGAACGGCGAACTACAAACGGCCCCATATATTACGCCCTCGCGCGAGATCGAAAGGGCGTTAGCGCTCGCCGGCTTGGCCGCGCTCGCCGCCGCCGCCGGCATCGTGGAGGGCTTCATCACGTTACCGCTGCCCTTTGTTCGGCTCGGCCTTGCGAACGCCTTCGTCCTCGTCGCCCTCTGGCGCTGGGGCCCCGGCGGCGGCCTCGTCGTCGGAGCAATGAAGGTCTTCGGCGCGGCGCTCCTGCTCGGGACGCTGTTCTCACCCGTCTTTCCGATGAACGCCGGCGGCACGTTGGCGAGCATCGTCGTAATGGTCGCCGTAGGTTACGTCGGAAACTGGCGCCCGGGCGTCGTCGTCGTCGCCTCCGCCTTAGGCGGCGTCGCTCACGCCGGGTGGCAGGTGTTATACCTCGACATCCTCGCCGGCGGCGATACGGCTTTTTATCTGGCACCCGCGCTCCTAACGTGGGGGCTCGCCGCGGGCGTTGTCGTCGGCTTGGTCGCGAAGAAACTTTTAGCGTCAAAAACGCCGGGAGGCGCGCGCAGATGAAAATGCCTTTATTCTTAATACCGACCGGCATCCTTATCGCCGCGGCCGGGTGCGTCCCGCCCGGCGTCGTAACGCCTCGCGAATATAACCGTTTCGCCCTCAAGGCGGCCGACGGCGAGATGTGGCGCGAGGCCGAATACCGCCTCCGCCAGGCCCTCGCCGAAACGCCTAACGACGCCCGTATCCACAATAACCTCGCGGTCGTCCTCGAGGCCCAGGAGAAGCTGGCGGAAGCCTATAGCGAATACGCCACGGCCGTTCGGCTCGAGCCGGCCAACGACGCCTATCGGCGGAATCTCCGCGAGTTCACCCTTGCGCATCGTTGGGAGTACGAAGCGCCCGCCGACGGAGGAACAACCCTCGATAAGGAGCAATGACGGCCTATGAAAACGTACCTCCAGGACATCCTGGCGCGTGCGAGCTGTACCTACGCTGAATTCCGCTACGAGGAGCGCGCGACTACCTCGCTTACGTTCGACGGCCGCGGCCTGAAAGACGTCGCCGTCAACGCGGCGCGCGGCTGCTT
>CAZJNB010000099.1:0-7468 GCA_964547385.1 uncultured bacterium | reverse complement strand
GGCGGCGATTGACTCGCTGGCGCGCGAGCTCGAGCTGGACGCCGGGGTCGTCGCGGACCTGCTCGCCGGCCTCCGACGCGACCTCTCGCGCGAGCTGGCGCCGGCGGAGAAGGCCGCTCTCGTCTCCAGCTACGGCGAACGCTTGGCCGCGGTCCTGCTCGCCGCGTATTTCACCCGCCGGCGTATGAACGCGGTCGCGGTGGACGCGCGCGACTTCGTCATTACCGACGGCACTTTCCCGGCCGCGCGCTACGACGAGGCCGCGACGTGTCCCAAAGTGAAAGCGGCCTTCGCTGACTTTTTTCGGACGAACACCCTTCCCGTCGTTACCGGCTACATCGGCCGCGACGGCGAGGGCCGGACGACGACGCTCGGGCGCGGCGGCTCGGACCTCACCGCCACCCTTCTCGGCCATTGCCTGGCCGCGGACGTGGTGGAGATATGGTCGGACGCCGACGGCATTATGAGCGCGGACCCCCGGCTCGTCGCCCGGGCGAAGTTGCTCCGCCGCGTCTCCTACGACGAGGCGGTGGAGCTGTCGAACTTCGGCGCGCGCATCGTATTCAATCGGGCGCTCGGGCCGGCGATGCAGTCTCAGACGCCGGTGCGCGTCCGCAATACGTTCAACCCCTCGTCGCCCGGGACCCTTATCACCGGCGACGCCGCGGCGACCAATTTCTCCGTTACGTCGAAGTCCGACGTTACGGTGATAACCGTCGCGAACCCGGAGATGGTGGATGCCGTGGGGTACCTCGCGAGGTTGTTTAAGGTCTTCGCGGACTTCCGCCTGAGCGTGGACGTCGTCGCGGTCTCCGAGGCGTCGGTATCCGTTACGGTGAGCGACTTGGCGCCCGCGCCGCGGGCCGAACTCGTCGCGGCGTTAGGCGCGTTGGGCGCCGCCGCGGTGAAGACGCGCCGCGGTATCGTTACGACGATATCGCGTTATCTCGATAACAGCCAGGGCATTTTCCCGAAGATATTTCAGGCCCTCACCGCTAAGGATATTGACGTCGAGATGATAAGTTACGGCAATCGAGAGATTAACCTGACGCTCATCGTCGAGGGCGGCCGCGAGGAAGAGGCGGTGAAGCTCATCCACGAGCTCTTTGTGGAGAATTATTATGGCGGGGCAGATTAAGCTTATCGTGAGTGGCGTCGGGAGGGTGGGGCGGCTCGTGCGCGAGCTGGCGCAGGCGGACCCGGCCATCGAGCTCGTCGCCGTCGTCGCCCGGGGCGACGCGCCCAACGTTAAGGAGGCGGACCTGAAGGGCGCCGACGCGTTGGTGGACTTTACCCACGGCGATAATGTCCTCGACGTCGTGGCCGCGGTCGCCGCCGCGGGCGGCGGCGTGCGCGTCGTTACCGGGACGAGCGGCTGGGGCGACGACGAGGCGCGGGTGCGCGAGCTCGTCCGCGCCCACCGTCTTTATTTCCTTTACGGCGCCAACTTCGCCCTGGGGACGGCGCTCTTTACGCGCGTAGTGGGCGGCGCGGCGACGATGTTCAACGCCGTCGGCGACTTCGACGCCGCGGTCTTCGAGGTCCACCATCGGCACAAGCGGGATATGCCCAGCGGCACCGCGAAGAAGCTCGCCGCGGCGATACTCGCGCGTTTCGACGCGAAGAAGCGCGTCCTCTACGGGACGTCGCCGGCGGCCGTCGCGCCGGACCAACTCCACATCGCCTGTCTGCGGCTCGGCGAGAACAAAGGGTATCACGAGGTCCGGTTCGACTCGCCTGACGAAGTTGTAACGATATCGCAACAGACGCGCGACCGCGGCGCCTATGCCCGCGGCGCGCTCGCCGCGGTGAAGTGGCTTATGCGCCAAGACGAGCCCGGCTACTACACGTTCGACGACGTGGTGGAGGATATTCTGCATGGCTAGTATAAAAGATTTGCGCGGCTCCATCGTCGCGCTCGTAACGCCCTTCGGCGACGACGGCGGCATAGATTACGCCGCCTGTGAGGCGCTCTTGGCGTTCCACCTCGCGAGCGGGACCGACGGCATCCTCGTGTGCGGGACGACGGGCGAGACGCCGACGCTCAGCGACGAGGAATACGCCGAGCTAATCGCCTTCGCCGTCCGAAAGGTCGGCGGCAAGGTCCCCGTTATCGCCGGCGCCGGCGCCAACGCCACCGTGCGAACGGTCCGCAATTGCGCCGCGGCGACGGCCGCGGGCGCCGACGCCCTGCTCGTCGTCGGGCCTTATTACAATAAGCCCCCCGCCCGGGGTTTCTATGAACACTACGCCGCCGTCGCCCGGGCCGCCGCGCTCCCCATCATCATTTACAACGTTCCCGGGCGAACGGGAAAGAACATCCCGGCGGACGTCGTGCTCGCGCTCGCGCGCGACTTCGCGAACGTTGTCGCCGTCAAGGAGGCCTCCGGCGACTGGGCGCAGATTATGGATATCCTGCGCCGGCGGCCCGACGGCTTCCTCGTCTATAGCGGCGACGACGCCCTCGCCTTCCCGCTCGTCTGCCTGGGCGGCGACGGCTGTATCTCGGTGGTTGCGAACGAAATCCCCGAAGAGTTCGCGGCGTTGATGCGCGCGGCGCTTGCGGGCGACGTTGCCCGGGCCCGCGCCCTTCACTTCCGATACCTCGAGCTGATGACGTTGAACTTCGTCGAGACCAACCCCATCCCGGTCAAGACGGCTCTTAGTATGATGGGCCGCGTCCGCGAGAACTTCCGCCTCCCGATGTGCCCGCTGGAGGAGGGGAATCGGGCAAAGCTGGCCGCGGCGTTGAAGAAGTTGGGGCTTGTATAAATAATCGGTGAACCGTTGGCGGAGAAGTCCAAAATAAAAGTCGCGGTGCTGGGCGCGACGGGGACGGTGGGCCGGCGGATGGTGGCCGGCCTCGCGCGCCACCCCTGGCTCGAGTTGGCGGCGGCGGCCGCGTCGCCCGCGTCCGCCGGCAAGACCTACGGCGCCGCCGTCCAAGGGAGTTGGCCCGGGCCGGCGTTGCCCGCCGCCGTGGCCGAGCTGGTCGTGGCCCGCGCGGCCGAGGACGTAGCGGAGATTAGCCGCGGCGTCGAGCTCGTCTTCTCGGCGATGTCCCTCGGCGCCGAGGAGACGCGGGCGCTGGAGGAGGTCTACGCCGGCGCGGGCGTCGCCGTCGTCTCGACCAGCTCGGCGCACCGCGCCACCGCGGACGTTCCCGTCATTATGCCGGAGATAAACCCGGGGCACGCGGCCCTTATTGACATCCAACGGAAGAACCGGGGCTGGAGCCGCGGCCTTATCGCCGTCAAGCCCAACTGCTCGGTCCAATCGTACCTCCCCGTCGTCAAGGCGCTCGAGCGCTTTGGCCCGCGGCGCGTCGTCGTTACGACGCTTCAGGCGGTGTCCGGCGCCGGCCGGACCCTCGAGAGCTGGCCCGAGATGCACGATAACGTCATCCCGTTCATCCCGGGCGAGGAGGAGAAGTCCGAGCGAGAGCCGCTCAAGATTTTAGGTAAGCTCGAGGGCGGCCGCCTGCGGCCCGCGCGGCTGCCCACGTTCTCGGCGACATGCTTCCGCGTCCCGCTGAGCGACGGCCACCTGGCCGCGATATACGTGGAGCTGGCCGAGGCGGCGAGCCGGGCGGACGTCGTCGCCGCCCTCAACGACTACCCGAACCCCATCGCCGCCCTCGGCCTCCCCTCGGCGCCGGCCCGGCTGATACACGTCTGCGAGCAGGACGACCGGCCCCAACCGCGGCTCGACCGGGACGCCGAGGACGGGATGGCCGTCTCGGTGGGGCGGATACGGGAGGACGGCGCGCGCGGCTGGAAGTTCGTCGCGCTGTCGCACAACACCCGGCGCGGCGCCGCCGGCGGCGCAATCCTGCTCGCGGAGCTTTTGCGGGCGAAGGGGTACGTCGGCTAAGGCGGAGACGTTATGACCGAAGTGAACGCGGACGTTATAAGGTGCCCGCGGCAGCGGCTCGCCGAGGCGGCCGGGCGCTTCCCGACGCCTTTCTTCGTCTACGAGGAGGCCCGCCTGCGCCACAACTGCCGGTGCTTGAGGGAAGCGTTCGGGAAATACTTCGAGGCCTTCGCGCCGCTATACGCGGTGAAGGCGAACGCCAACCCGCACATATTGAAGATAATGCAGGACGAGGGCTTCGGCTTCGATTGCTCCAGCCCGGCGGAGGTTTGGCTCGCGAACAAGCTCGGCGGCTGGGGGATGTATACCGGTAACTATACGACGCGCGAGGAGTTGGCGCTCGTGCTCGCGTCGCCGCGGATGCTGTTGAACCTCGACGACGTCTCGCTGGTGGCGACGGTGGCGGACCTCGGCGTCCCCGACTTCCTCTCGTTCCGCATCAACCCCGGCATCACCGCCGGGAGTATGCCGAGCCTCCTCCTCGCCGGCGCGGACGCGAAGTTCGGCGTTCCCTGGGAGGAGGCCGCCGCGGCCTATAAGGCCGTCAAGGGGTTGGGCGTCCGCCGTTTCGGCCTCCATATGATGACCGGCAGTAACGTCCTCGACGAGGAGTATTTCTTCTTGGTTACGAGGAAGCTGTTGGAGGTCGCGGGCGCGATAAAGGAGGAGGCCGGCGTCGACTTCGAGTATGTAAATATCGGCGGCGGCTTCGGCGTGCCCTATTGCCCGGACGAGGGCTCGCTGGATTTGGAGAAGGTCGCCCGGGGCGTGCGGGCCGTCTTCGACGACGAGTGTCCCCGGCGCGGCTTGAAAGAACCGAAGTTGATGGTGGAGCCCGGGCGTTTCCTCGCCGCGGACGCGGGCTTCTTGGTAACGCGCGTCCACGTCATCAAGGACGGCTACAAGAGGTTCATCGGCGTAGACGCCGGGATGAACGACCTCCCCCGGCCGGCGGTCTACGGCGCCTATCACCACATCACCGTTCTGGGGAAGGACGGCGCGCCGGTCGCGCCCGAGCCGGTGAACGTCGTCGGCCGGCTGTGCGAGAACAACGACCAGTTCGCCCGCGACCGGCGTTTGCCCGCGCTCGAGGTCGGCGACGTTTTGGTTATACACAACGCCGGCGCCCACTGCTTCGCGATGGGGCACAACTACAACGGCCGGCCGCGGCGGGACGAATACCTCCTCACCGGCGACGGCGACTTCGAGCATATCCGGCGGGCGGAGACCGTCGAGGACCTCTTCCGCAACGTCGTCGATGCGCCCTACTGACGCCGGCGCCGGGACGGAGTTATGAACATAAAATTATCCCAACGCGTCGCCGCCACCGCGCCCTACCCCTTCGCCGTCATCGACGAGAAGGTCCGGCGCCTTCGCGCCGCGGGCGTGGACGTTATCGACTTCGGCGTCGGCGACCCCGCCGGCTCCACGCCCGACTTCGTTATAGACGCGCTGGCCCGGGCGGCGCGGGCGCGCGCCGCCGCGGGATACCCGAGCTACGTCGGCGACGCCGGCTTCCGCGAGGCCGCGAGCCGTTATATGGAACGGGAGTTCGGCGTGACGCTCGACGCCGGACGGGAGGTTACGGCCACGGCGGGGTCGAAGGAGGCGGTCTTCCACTTCCCGCTGGCGTTCGTGGACGCGGGCGACGTCGTCATCTGCCCGACGCCCGGCTACCCCCCGTATAAGAACGGGACGCGCTTCGCCGGCGGCGTCCCCTACTTCGTCCCCCTCCTCGCGGCGAACGACTTCCTACTCGACTACGAGGCGATACCGCCGGTGGTGTGCGCGCGGGCGCGGATAATCTGGACGAACTATCCGAATTCGCCCACCGGCAAGGTGGCGCCGCGCGGCTGGCTCGAGGGCCTTGTCGCCTGGGCGCGTGAGAACGACATCATCGTCGCCGCGGACGAGGGGTGTTATATAGAGATATATTTCGGCGCGAAGCCGCCGAGCATCTTGAGCGTGGCGCGCGAGGGCGTCGTCGCGTTCTACTCGCTCTCCAAGCGGAATAATATGACGTGCTACCGCGTCGGCTTCTGCGCGGGCGACGCGGAACTCATCGCCGCGTTCCGCCGGGTGAAGACCAACATCGACTCCGGGACGGCGACGTTCATCCAGGACGCCGCGGCCGCGGCCCTCGACGACGTCGCCCACGTCGCCGCGCTTCGCGACGAGTATCGCGTGAAGAGGGATATAATGACCTCGGCGCTCGCCGCCGCGGGCCTGCCGCGGTGCGAGCCCCAGGCCACGTTCTACCTCTGGCAGGGTGTGCCCGAGGGCACGTCCGGCGAGGAGCTGGCGGAAAAATTATTAGAGGTAGGGATAGTTGTAACGCCGGGGGCGTGGCTGGCGGACGAGGCCGCGGACGGCCCGAACCCGGGCGAGCGATACGTCCGCTTCGCGCTCGTGCCCGCGGTCGAGCGGGTGGCGGCCGCGGCGGAAAGGATTGGGCGCTTGGCCTTTTAGAACACTGCGCGCCGCGGCCCGGGGAAGCCCCCCCATATATCAAAAGCCGAGCCGGCTAAGCCGGCCCGGCCTCTTCGTTGTCGGAGCTTTTGACCGCGCGCGTCCGCGCCTATTCGAAGAGCGCCTTGATGCGGCCGAGGGAAGAGGGGACTACGTTGCTCAGGCCTTCGCGGGAGTATTTCACGACCCGGTGGTTGCCGTAGTCGGCGATGTAGACGTATTTGCCCTCTTCGTCTACGGCGACGCTGTGGGGGCCTTTCACTTGCCCGGGGCCGGAGCCGTAGGAGGCGAACTTACAGATGAAACTGCCGTTGCCGTTGAACTTCTGGATGCGGTTGTTGCCGCGGTCGGCCACGTAGACGTTACCGAAGCGGTCCACCGCTACGCCGAAGGGGTCGTGGAATTGGCCGTCGCCCGAGCCGGTGGAGCCCCACTTGAGGATAAACGAGCCGTCGAGGTCGAACTTCTGGATACGGTTGTTGTGGGCGTCGCCGACGAAGACGTTGCCGTAGTTGTCGATCGCGATGCCGACGGGGTAGTTAAATTGGCCGTCGCCCGAGCCCTGGGACCCCCAGACCGCGACGAACGAGCCCTGGTCGGTGAAGACCTGGACGCGGTGGTTGTCGCCGTCGGCTACTACGATTCGGCCTCCTATGCCGTCGAAGTAGTTCACGCCGATGCCGAACGGGTGGTTGAACTCGCCGTTACCCGAGCCGCGCGTGCCCCACTTGAGGATGAAAGAGCCGTTGTAGTCGAACTTCTGGACGCGGTGGTTGTTGTCGTCGGTTACGTAGATGTACATAAGGCCGTCGGCGGCGGAGAAGTGGGGCCGGTTGAACTGGCCGTTGCCGGAGCCCTGCGAGCCCCACGACCGTATGAAACTGCCGCTGGCCGAATACTTGTCCATCCGGTAATTACCGTAGTTGGCCAAGTAGACGTAGTGGTCCGGGTGCCAGGCGATTCCCTCCGGGTTTTTCATCTGGCCCGGGCCCGAGCCGTACGACCCCCACGACATCATATAGGTGTAGGTCTCGGCCTGCGCGACGCCGGCGGCCGCCAAAAAGGCCGCGAGCACGAGGATAAACGTTTTGGTCTTCATCTTCCGGCCTCCTTTCTCAATTAAACC
>CAZJNB010000098.1:0-7471 GCA_964547385.1 uncultured bacterium | reverse complement strand
GAGGTGCTTCTCAAAAAGAGTCCCGAGTTTGATATGGCGGACGACGCGTACGCCGTGGGCGCGTTCGAACGGCAACCACGGCTAGCCGCCGGGGTTGGAGCCGTAGCCGTACCGGTTGGCAATGAAAAGGCCCGGGCGAAGCGCCCGGGCTCGGCGGGGGGTTATGACCCGGGTCTGTTTAGCCACCGTTTCTCGGCGTTACGTTTCGCCACCGCGAACGCCGCCGCCGCTTCCTCCTCGAGCTTTCGGCGCTGTTCTTTGCCGGCTTCCGCGTACCGCTCTGAGCCGCGGAGGGCGTCCATATACTCGCGCTCCGCCTCGGCCATAGCTTCGTTCACGTGGTTGCCGGCGCGCTCGATCCCTATGCGGAGCCGTAGGTCCGCGACGTCGCGTTCGCCGTACCACCCCAACTCCTCGATACGATCGAGGATTGCCCGGGAACGCGGCCTTTGGCCTCGCTCCCAGCGGTATACTGTGTTCGCCGATACGCCTACGGCGAAGGCGAACTCGGCCTGTGATAGGCCGAGCTTCTCTCGGAGTCTTTTCACGTCCACGCTTTCTCCCCGTAGAGCTGAAAGTTACGAAGATCCAAGAGTTTCCCGGTTACCCGGTCGACGATGCGGTAGCAGCCATCCCCCTGGCTTTGCTCGAGGCGAACGCAGCACGCTATATATGTTCGGATCGCGACTTCAATGCTTGCGTGCCGCGACCGCGCCATCCACGCGTCGTCGGGGATATTCTCGGCGGGGCCATACGGCCAAACGGCATATTGGAGTTCGTATCGCCTTTCCATCGTCGCTCCCCTTACACCCATCAATTGTTAGTCGATGCCACCCACCATCCGTAGAGAGAATACACTATGTAGTCGTAGGTGTCAAGAGAAAACGCGCGTATATATCGGATACGCGATTTAACCTTCAATAATTCTGCGATTATATGCGTAGCACAACCGTGGCGGCGAAATACTATGAAAGAACGCATCGTCGGCAAAACGTATAAGACCCGTCTCGGCCGGGTTCGGCTCCGCGAGCGAGACGTCGGCGCCGTCGAGCGGCGTCCTCTGGAGATACCCGTCGACGTGGCGGCCGCCCGCGGCGTCGCGATTATAATGTACCCGGGCGAGTTGCTCGACGCGACGAGCCAAAAAGGAGGCCCGGGCCGCCGTAGGTATTTACAAACGGCCTCAATTATTATATAATAGCGGCGCGTTAGGTCGAACCGGTTCCGGGGGGCCGGCATGGTTAAGCGGAAAGAACTCTCGCGTATCAGCCTCTGGCGGCTGGCGGACGTCGACCGCCTGTTCGACCGTCTCTATGCCCTCTCGCCGACGCTGACCGCGGACGCGCCCCGGCAATGGGTCCCGCAAACGGACGTCTTCGAGACCGAGAACGACATCGTCATCAAAATAGACCTCGCGGGCGTCTCACGCGACGACGTCAAGATAATGCTCGACGAGGACGCCGTCGTCATAACAGGTCGCCGCGAGGAAACGTACGAAGAGGAAACGGAATATTACCACCAGGTCGAGATCGAATACGGTTACTTCCGGCGGGTAATCCCGCTCCCCCGGCCGGTCGCCGGCGAGCGGACTCGGGCGTTCTACCGCGACGGCTTTCTCTTCGTCGTCCTCCCCCGAGCCGAGCGGCCGGTAACGATACATACGACGGTAGAGATATTGTAGGGGCGGCCGCGGCTCGGGCCGTGGTCCCCGCGGAGGTGGTGCATCGACGTGGCCGATGAAGAAAACGTAGAAGCGGTCGAGCTCCCGGACGTTCTCCCGATCCTCCCGCTCCGCGGGACGGTCATCTTCCCGTTTATGGTGGTTCCCCTCATCGTAGGTCGCAAGCCCAGCATCCGCCTTATCGACCACGCCATCCGCGGCGACCGTATCATCGGCCTCTTCGCCCAAAAAGACCCGGAAGTCGAAGAGCCTACGCCCGACGACGTCTACCGCGTCGGCACCGCGGGAACGATCCTCAAAATGCTCCGGATGCCCGACGGCTCGGCCCGTATTATGGTCCAGGGTATCTCCCGGATGGTAGTGGACGAATACCTCAAGGAAACGCCCTACTTCACCGCCCGCGTAACTAAGCTCGTAAGCGCCGAGAAGCGGACGAACAAACTCGAAGCCCTCCAGCGGAACGCGCTGAACCTCTTCAAGCAAGTGGTCGAGCTTACGCCCAACCTCTCCGAGGACGCCCACATCGCCGCGATGAACATCGAGGACGCCGCCAAGCTCGCCGACTTCATCGCCTCCAACCTCAACATCGACCTTAGCGAACGCCAGGAAATACTCGAGGCGGTGAAGGTGACGGACCGGCTCGAGAAAATGACCGGCCTTCTTAACCGCGAGGTGGAACTGCTCGAGCTGGGCTCCAAGATACAGTCCGAAGCCAAGAACGAGATGGACAAGGCCCATCGCGAATACTACCTCCGCCAACAGCTCAAGGCCATTCGCAAGGAGTTGGGCGAGGAGGACCAATACGCGGTCGAGATCGACGAGCTCGAAGAGAAACTCCTTAACAAACCGCTCCCCGACGAGGTCCGCGAAGACGCGAGCCGCGAGCTCAGCCGCCTGAAGACGATACCGCCGCAGGCCGCGGAATACGTCGTCGCCCGCACCTACCTCGATTGGATCCTGGCGTTACCCTGGCTCGAGGGGTCCGAGGACAGCCTCGACATCGGCCACGCCCGCAAAATCCTCGACGAGGACCATTACGACTTGGACGACGTCAAAGAGCGCGTCCTCGAATACCTCTCGGTCCGCAAGTTGACCGAGGATATGAAGGGCCCGATACTCTGTTTCGTGGGCCCGCCGGGCGTGGGAAAGACCTCCGTCGGCAAATCCATCGCCCGGGCGATGGACCGCAAGTTCGTCCGGATCTCGCTGGGCGGCGTGCGCGACGAGGCCGAGATTCGGGGCCACCGCCGCACGTACGTCGGCGCCCTCCCGGGCCGTATCATCCAGGGCATCCGCAAGGCCGGAACGAACAACCCGGTCTTTATGCTCGACGAGGTGGATAAGCTCGGCCTGGATTTCCGCGGCGACCCCTCCGCGGCCCTCCTCGAAGTCCTCGACCCGGAACAGAACCACTCCTTCTCGGACCACTACCTCGACCTCCCGTTCGACCTCTCCAAGGTTATGTTCATCACCACCGCCAACATCCTCGACCCCATCCCGCCCGCGCTCAAAGACCGGATGGAGGTCATCCGCCTCCCCGGCTACACCCTGCCCGAGAAGTTGATGATCGCGAAGAAGTTTTTAATACCCAAACAGCTCGCCGAGCACGGCCTCGCGAAAAAACAGATCCGCCTAAGCGACGCCGCGATCAAAACAATCGTCGAGAAATATACCCGCGAGGCCGGCGTCCGCAACCTGGAACGGGCCATCGCGAACATCTACCGGAAGACGGCCCGTCGTATCGTCGAAGAGAAAGCGACCAAGTTCACCGTCACCGCGCGCAACGTCGCCGACTTCCTCCGGGCACCCCGTTACTTTCCGGAAACCGCCGGCCGCAAGAGCGAAGTCGGCGTCGCCACCGCCCTCGCCTGGACCGCCGCCGGCGGCGTCATCCTCTTTGTGGAGGCCATCCGGATGCCCGGCAAAGGCGAGCTTATCCTCACCGGCCAACTCGGCGACGTAATGGTAGAGTCCGCCAAGGCGGCGTTCTCCTATGTCAAATCCCGCGCGTCGGAGCTGGGCATCGACGCCGCGGACTTCACGCGCTACGACATCCACGTCCACGTCCCTGCGGGCGCCACCCCCAAGGACGGGCCCTCCGCCGGCGTCGCCCTCGCGACCGCCCTCGCCTCCATCTTCTCGGGCCGGCCGGTCCGCCACGACCTCGCGATGACCGGCGAGGTTACCCTCCGCGGAAAGGTTATGCCCATCGGCGGCGTCCGCGAAAAATTCCTCGCCGCGGTGCGCGCCGGCATCCCCCGCGTCCTCTTCCCGGAGCAGAACGAAAACGACGTCGCCGAAATCGACGACGAGCTCCGCGCCAAGGCCGAGGTCCAATACGTCCAAACGGTGGACGACGTATTGGCCGCGGCCTTGCTCCCCGTCCCCCGGGCGAAACGGACGCCGCGGAAAAGCGAGCCTGCGAAAAGCGCGCCGAAAAGCCGCGGCGCCCGGGCGCCGGCCCAAGTTTAAACGGGGGACGAGCGAAATACGAACGCCCCGCGTTTAGGCGGGGCGTTTGTTTTCGGGAGAACGGGACACGCGTAGAAAGGCCGCGCCCGAAAGCGCGGCGGCTAAGACTGCACCGTCGGTCGGCGACGCCGAGCTATGCGCCTTGTCCTTCTTCCCCGTCCCCTTTGAGCTCGACTACCTCGAACAGCTCCACCGTCTTTTTCTTCCCCTTCAGCTCATAGACGCCGAGCCGCTTCGCCTCGATGTATTCGGCGACGCGGCTATAGGCGACGTCGGCCAGGACGATCTGGCCGCCGTCGGCAAAGGTCTGGATGCGCTGGGCTATGTTCACGGTGTCGCCGATGACGGTGTAGTCCATCCGCTGGCGCGAGCCGATGTTGCCCACGATCGCCTCGCCGAAGTTGATGCCGATGCCGACGCGGACTTCCTCCCGGCCGCCGACGCGTTGCGCCAGATTGAAATCCTCCAACCTTCGGCGCATCGCCACCGCGGCCCGCACCGCGTTCAGGGTGCTGCGCGGCTGTTCCAGCGGCGCGCCGAAGACCGCCATCAGGCCGTCCCCCAAAAACTTGTCCAGCGTCCCCTCGTGACGGAAGACGACCTCGGTCATATGGGTGAGGTAGTCGTTGAGCAAGGCCACGACCTCCTCGGGCGCGAGCCGCTCGGAGAGCGGCGTGAAGCCGCGGATGTCGGCGAACAGGACCGTAACCGTCTTCCGCTGGCCCCGTAGCGTCGAGATATATGTCTCCGGCGCTTCCAGGATTATGTCCGCTACTTGATGGGAAACGTACCGGCTGAAAGCCTCCTTTATAAGCTCTTTTTCGCCGATCGACGCGGCCATTTCGTTAAAAGCCCGGGTGAGCAGGCCGACCTCGTCCCGCGTTACCGCCGGGACCCGCACGCTCCAATCACCGCCCTGCAGTTTACGCACCCCCTCCGTCAAACGAGCGATGGGTCTGGTGATAAGGCCGCCGAGAATAAACGAGCCGGCGAGGCCCACCAACAGGGCCGCGGCCGAAATAACGCCGACGGTAACGCGCGTTCGGTTGACCGCGTCGACGACGCCCTGTTGCGATATGCCGACGTGGACCTCGCCGATAAGTTTTTGGCCCGCGAGCACGATCGGCACCGCGATGTCGTAGAGCGCTCCTCGCTCTTGCGCCTCGTACGTCTGGCTCCGTATTTCCCTCCCGCCGAGCGGCCCTACGCCCGGCGGCGCCTTATAGCGCTTGCCGAGAAAAGAGGTGAATTCCTCGTGCTCGGCGTCGCGGTAACCTACTATTTCGCCGCCCTCGTCTACTACGATAGCGTAGACGACGCCCGGGTTGTTCATCGCGTCCGTCGTGAAGCGGGCGATGTAAAGGTCGTCACGCTGGGACACCGGGTCCTCGACGTTGGCTGCGAGGTTACGTGCCAGCGCCTCGCCGCGCATTTCGATTTCGGCCCGGAGCGTTCTCTCCATCCGGCCGGTAATCAAAAAGCCCGAGCCGACGGTAACGACGACCGTCACTAAGACGACGAACAACGCGATCTTAAATTTAAGCGACATATCCCTTTAAGACAACGTCCACGCCCGGCGGCCTGCGTCCGGACACCGTGGACGTTCGTCGTTCATTATCTCGTTTCAAGTTCTCTCAGAACCGCCTTTGCGCGCTTGATATTGGTCTTCGCTTTGTTACAAAGTTTATACCCGGCGGGGATTTGTTGCCAATACGCGATCGCGGCGCGGTATTGGTGGTTGGTATATGCCTGAATACCTTTCAAGTAGACCTTCGTGTAATCGGGTTTCGCGGTGGCCTTCGCGCCGGCGCGCCGCTCCTTTATTCTCGCCAGGTAGGCGGTGGCGCGGCTGTTCCCGGGCTCGAGGTTGAGGGCGGCGATGAGCTTCGCCTCCGCGCCGTCGAGGTCGCCCTTCTCGTACCTGGCTACGCCGGCGTCCGTAAGTTCCGCGGCTTTCCGGCTTAGGGCGCCGCGGGCGCGCGCCCGGCCGGCGAGGGCGTCGGCGTCCCGCGGCACGAGTCGTAGAATTCGTTCCCACGTGCCGACCGCCATGGCCCAATCCCCGGTCTTCTCGTAACGCGACGCGTCCTCTTTAAAGCCGGCGACGAGCGACGCGACGCGGGCCCGGGCGTCGTCGAGCTTATCCCGCGCCTCGACGTTATCCGGCTCGAGCAGTAGTACTTCGGTCCACTTCTTGATCGCCGTCGCGTATTCGCCCTGGCCGTACGCGGCCCGGGCGCTCTCCAACAACTTCGCGACGGCCGCGGCTTCCCGCGCCTCTTCGCGCGCGAGCTCTTCCTCGGCCCGGGCCAGGCCCGTTATCGCCGCGGCGTTCGTCGGGTCGATCTTTTGCGCCAACCCATATTCCAACGCGGCCTCGCTATACTTAGCCGCGTCGAAGAACGCGTCCCCTTTCGCGAGGTGGTCCGCGACGCGCTCTTCGTTCAGGCGGTCGCGCGCCTGCTCGAGTTGGGCCGCGGCTTCGCGATTATCGGGATCCCAGACCATTATCAGGTCCCACGTATCGACCGCTTCGCGATAGGCGCCGGCCTCGTAATAACCGTGCGCCTTGGCGGACAACGCCGCGATCATCTCCCGTTTCTGCTTCTCGAATTCCTCGGCCACGCGGGCGGTAACCTCTTCGGTAATCCGCCGCCGCTCCCGGCCGAACGCGTAGGTGAAACCCGCGCGGTAGGTATCGCCGAGGTCACCGTAGGGCGCGTAGGCGAAGTCGAAGGAAAAGCCGCCCGCTGTCACGCCCAGGCCGCCCGTCAAGCCGGTAAGGCCGCCGGCGTCGAGGCCGTAGATATAACCGACCCGGCCCGAGAGGAACCGGACCGGATTATACTCCACGCCGCCTTTATATAAAAAACGGTCGCGGAAGGGCTTCTCCACCGCAAGCGCCATTACTACCGCCCGGCCGAAGGGCTTATACCCACAGCCCACTTCCGCGGTCATCGGCAGTGGGCTCCTCGCCTCTTCAAAGACCACCGACGGGCCCAGGTTCCGCGCCGCCAAGCCGACGCTCACCGACGACGCCGGCACCCAATAGACGCCGACGTCTCCGGCCAACGCGTTCGCGGAGACGTCGTATAACTTCTGGCTTATCCCCTTCGCGTTCACCCCCACCGCCAACGTTGGAACGAGCGCATACGCGTAACTTATATCGACGGCTATGTCGGTGGCCCGGAACGAACCCTCCGGCTCCGGCGAGGGGTTGAGAGGGTCAGTCCGGAGCTCGAGGTTGCCGGCCGTCAGGGCCCGGGCGTCGCCGCCGAAGGTCCCCCACGCCGTCGGGTAGGCGAACGCTAAATACTC
>CAZJNB010000097.1:0-7482 GCA_964547385.1 uncultured bacterium | reverse complement strand
CCCCTCTCCATACGTCCACCTTATCATATTTGGTGGCCCGAATGCTACTTTACCCGATTTTATATATCGCGTCGCCGTACGTATATCCTACCCGTCGCCCGTCGGGGCTCCAACAAGGTTCGGACGCGCCAGCGCACGGGCCCTCCCACACCCGCGTTACGCGCACGAACTCCTTCGTCTTCGCGTTGAAGGCCCAAATATCGGCCGGGCCGTACGGCGGGTAGTTAGAAAACAGTATCCATTCGCCGTCCCGCCGGACGCTCGGGCCCCTTGAAAAATATTTAACCTCCCGTTCCGTTAGCATTATTACCGCCCCGCCCACTGGTTTTATTAACCACAGATTCATCCCCTTTGCTTTATCATAACCTGCGAAGACAAGTGATTCGCCACCGGGCGTCCACGCCAAGGCCCATACGTAGTATTCGCTAGTCAAACACTTAGGCGTCCCTCCCTCCGCTGGTATTACCCAAAGGCTTGTGGGATTATTCCCGGCCGGCGCTACGTACGCGACCCATTCGCCGTCGGGCGACCACGCCGGGCGCTCGCCTTCTTCGGCCAAAAGCCGCGGCTCACCACCCGCCACGGGTATTATAAATAACCCGCACTTCATATTTTCTTCCCGGAACGCCGAATAAACGATATATTTACAATCCGGCGACCACGCCGGGTCCGTCGCGGTAGAGACGTGCCGCCCTTCCGTAACATTAGTTATATTCCCGCCGTATTCATCGCACGTGTATATATCTTGGGTGTTAGAATACGCTATTAACCCATTATTTCCCCAATTCGGCATCCCCCCGTTAACTACTAATTCCCCTACCCGATATTCTTCCTCCTCCCCGCACGCCACCGCGAGCGCTACCAACGCCAAGGCAATTAGAACCGAACGTCGCATTAAAACCCCAAACTGTTACTAACAATGCCGGCCGGTAAGCCCTTTAAAAGTCCTCATCCACCGGCGCTTCGGTCCCGACGTCGCCGCCGCCGCCTACTTCCTCGGGTGTCCCCACCGCTTCGAAGTCTATGGCGCCGGTGTCGCCGGCGTCGTAGCTCTCACCCTCGGTCCCGGCGCCCGGCTCGGGGAGGGCTTCACCCTCGGCAGGGGGCGCCGTCTCTTCGCCCGGGGCCGGCGTTACTTCTTCGCTCGGCGCGGGCGTCGTCTCTTCCGTCGGCGCCGGCGTTACCTCTTCGCTCGGCGCGGGCGTCGTCTCCTCGGCCGCGGGCGCCGTCTCTTCGGCCGGGGCCGGCGCTGTCCCTTCGCCCGGCGCGGCCGTCGTCTCTTCGGCCGGGGCCGGCGTTACCTCTTCACCGGGCGCCGGCGCGGTTTCTTCGGCCGGGGCCGGCTTTACGCCCTCGGGCGCGGCGCCGAACTCGGCCTCCTCGCCCGGCACCGACGAGAGCTCGCCCTCACCCTCCGCCGGCGGCGGCCACTCCTCGCTCGGAAGGGTGCCGGCCTCGGGCTGGACGCCGCCGACTTCCTCGCCGGGGACGCCGGTCTCGCCGAAGGACGCCGGCGCCGCGGACGGGAAGCCGCCCTCGGGCACCAGCGCGAAGCGGAGGCCGTAGGAATCGTCGCGCGCCCGGACGACCTCGACGCATATAACGTTATCGCCGAGGTGGAGGGCGTCCGCGACGTCGTAGCTGTCGGGCTTCACCCACGGGTCCTTCGTGAGGGCGTCGGTTTGGCCGATGAGCGTCCCGTTCACGTAGAGCTTGTAGGTGCCGCGCGTCTGGATGACCGCGGTATAACCGCCCGGGTCGTACGTGAAGGACAGCTTCTTGCGGAAGTAGACGGCCTTGTCCTCCGGCCCGCCCCAAACGGTCTCGGCGTCGCCCGGGACCTGTTCGACAACCTTCTCCTTATCTTTCTCGCGCCAACCGCTCGGGTTGGCGTTGGCCCATACGCTGTCGTCGTAGGCGGTGTCGAGCCAGCCGTCCTCGTAGGCGTTCGAGACAAGCCAGTTAGTATCGCTCACGAGGCCCTGGACGCCGACGTCCTCATATTTCACGATTTCGTAGGGTCGAACGACCAACAACTGGTTATAGGCCTTGCGGGACCACTCGTCGTCGACGCCCGCGCCCTCGGCGATGTTCACCGCTTCGGTATATTCGGCCACCGCTTTATCCTCGAGGGTGAGAGCCTGCTCGTCGAGCTGGGAAGTATATTTATAATAGGCCTCTTCGAGGAGGGGCTTGCGCTGGTCGTCGCCGGGGAGGGCCTCCCAATACTCGGGTTTAAGCTCCTCGGGGATCTCGGCGTTGTTCAACGCGTCGCGGAAGGAGAGATAGACGTCCGCCATACGACAGTGCGCGGCGACGGTCCATTTGGGAATACCGAGCGAGGCGATGTCGGTATAGCCGGCGATGAGGTCTTGCGATTTCTCGATCTTCTTGTGGACGTTGGCTTCCATCACCTTTTGGGGCATAGTGAACTGGATACGGTCGTAGTCGTCGAAGGGGATGTCGACCATCTTGAACTCGGATTCGGCCACGTACTTCTCGGTCCCGCCCATATCGAAGCCCTCGTTGACCGAGTATTTATAGATGCCGACGACCTTCTTTTGGTGCTCGAGGGCGTCGTCCGCGCGCCCCAACTTCTCCTCGGCGCGGGCCTGGCGGAACGTCGCCTCCAAGAGCGGCTTGGCCTCGTCCGGGTATTCCTCGGTGTACCGCTGGAACGTATTGACGGCGCGGGTCCAGTCCTCCTGCTGTTCGTACAACAGCGCCGCGCGGAAGAGGGAGTCGCGGCCGAGGGGCGTTCCCTTATACTGCGGGTGTTCCGAGATCTGGAGGTAGACCTTGCCGGCGTTGGCCCAATCCTCCTTACGCTCGTAGCACTCCGCGGCCTTCTCGTAGGCCATCTTCACGTCCTCGGCCTGGGGATAGGCCTTGGTATACTCGAGGTAGGTGCGCGCGGAGTTATCCCAATCGCGGATCTTATAATAGGTATCCGCGGCCTTCCCGAGGCTTATACGGCCGACGTCGTTGCCCTGGTTATCGGCGGCGTTGCGCTCATATTCCTGCGCCTCGGCCTGCTTCGCGGCGAAAGCGGTGGCCTCGATGGGCGGCAGCGGCGGATAGAGGACGATGAAGTCCTCGACGCCCGCCTCCTCCACCGCGACTTCGGGTACGACGGTGGGTTGTTCGATCTCGGCGATCTCGACGCCGGCGCCCTTCATCTCCGCGGTCTTGATACCCGTAAGGCCGGCGAGGCTCTTGGCACGGTCGAGGGTGTCCATCACGCCGCGCTCTTTCGCCTCGCTCTCGGTGCGGGCATACCACTTCTTCGCCTGGGCGTATTTCGTCTCCGCGGTGCGGTAGTCGCCCGCCTTCTCGTAGAACTCGGCCTCGTTGAAGTAAGACTTCGCGATGTTCTCGGAGGCGTTGACGTATAGCTGGTTATGTTCCTTCTCTTTGGACGGCTCGGGCGCCCGGGCGTAGTTGTCCACCAAGTTTCCGAAGGCGTCCCGCGCTTTGGCGTAGTCCTCCACGTAGAAGTATAGCTCGCCCTCCTTGGAGAGGACGAACGCGATCTCGTCGCTGTCGGGGTATTTATCCGAAAAGGCGCTGCAGGCCCGGATGAGATTGGCCTCGTCCAGCGTCAACGCCTTGACGGGCATCTGTAAGGGGCCGTATGTCTGGAGGCCGTTTTCGCCGGCCGCGGCCGTGGTCGGAGCGGCTTCCTTGGGCGCCGGCGGCGTAGGGGCCTCTTTTTTCGCGGCGGCGGTATCCTTCTGGAATATCTCGTCGTAGGCGACGATGGCGTTGAAGAGCGCCAGTTCCTGGGTGAACTTCTCGTCCCATTTATCTATTTTATAACGTTCCCGGTCGTTGTAGCCGAGGGCGGTCTTCTGGTATTGGTCGCCGGCGTTGCCGAAGTCGTTGACGGCGTAGTAGGCCTCCGCCAGATAGAAGTTGACGTGGTAGGCCTTCTCGTTGGTGGGAAAAGCGGCGAGGTACTGGGCGTAGCGGCGGATGGCCTCCTGGTAGAGCTTCGCCGACTCCTCCGGGTTGGTCCGGCTCTTGCGCTCGGCCTGGAGGTTATAATAGACGGCGACCTGGTAGAGCGCGTCCTCCCACCGCTGGAGGGCCTTGTGGCGGACGTCGAGGCTGTCCTGGTTCTCGTACCAGTCGGAGCCCGGGCCGTAGCCGTCGACGATACGGACGCGGGTCTCGTGGGCCTTGTCGTAGTCTTCCTCGCGCAGGTAACATTCCACGAGAGCGTCGAGGACCTTGGGCGTCTCGTCGTAGTTGGGATAATACTGGAGGAGCGTCTCGTAGGCGGTGGCCGCGGCCTTCAATTTATCCTGCTTATAGAGGTAGACGTCGCCGAGCTGGTGAAGAACGCCGGGCGAATAATCCTTCTCGGCGCCGCCGCGAAACGCCTCGCCGTAGTGGCCTATCGCCTTCGCGATCGCGGTCTCGTCGTTGGGGTCGCTCGACCACTCGGTGAGGGAGATGGCGGTGAACTCCATCGCCTCGTCGGTGAGGACCGATTTCCTCTCTGTCGATTCGATGAGCTTCGTGAACGCGTCGATGGCCTTCTGGTATTCGGCCGACGAGATGCCGATGTCGCCCTGGTTGTAGAACGCCCACCCCATCTTGTAGAGGGCCTTGTCATAGAAGCTCTTGTTTTCCGGCGACACGAGGGCGTAATACTTGACGGCCTTGTCGAACTCGTATTGGTCGAAGAAATACTCGCCGATGCGAAAGTAGGCCTCCGCGACGAACGCCGAGTCCGGGTAGAGTTGCGTCAATTTGTAGTAGGTGCGGGCCGACTCCTCTTCCTCGCCTTGGGCCTTGAGGCAATAGCCGAGGCCGTAATAGGCGACGTCCGCGTACGGGAAGTCCTTGTATTTTAAGGCGATCTGCTGGTAGGCGGCTATTGTCTTCTCGTAGTGGGGTTGGGGCTCCGGCTCGGTTACGACGGTGCCGGCCTCCGCCGCCGCCTCCAGACGTTCCTCGTATTTATCCAGCGCCGCTATATTTTGGTCTTCGGAGCGCTCCAGGTAAAGCTCGCCGAGGGCGATGAGGACGTCCGGCGTGTACGGGCTTATAGGGTATTTGCCCAAAAACTCCTCGTATTTGCGGATGGCGTTGTCGCGTTTGTCCCGCTGTTCGCGGCTGAGCTTGCCGGACTTCTCCTGGCGCTCGGCCTCGAGCGAGTCGAGCTCCTTCTGGCGGTCGACGATCTTGCCCTGGAGGTCCACGATCGCCGCGTCCTCGTTCGCGAGGGTGTCCTCGCGGGTGATGACGGTCTCCTTGGGCGCGCAGGCGGCGAAGGCGAGAGCGCAAAACGCCGCCGCAACTACCGGCCCGTATATCCTCTTAATTGTCGCCATAATTGTCACCACCCTACTTTTAGACCCATAGGAACCGTTAAAGTATTAACGATATGGGGGATGGTCCCTATTTATTAGAATTCGAAAGGTAAACACTTACGTTAATCCCCACTTAATCTTTTATTATAAGTCTACGCGGTATATTCCCGGCGGGTTCCGGTAACTTTTGTACGCTATGGCGGTCCCTTCGGCGTTCCACGTAGGGTTTTTCGGCTCGTAATTCGCGCCGTCCCGCCAATCGTCGGTTACCTGGATGAACGTTTTGTTTTTAAGGTCGTAAACGTGAATCTCTTGTCCTAATTCTGCCCTATAATCACACGCAATGTAATTACCGCCGGGGCTCCAGGCCACCGGTAAAGAATTGCCGGTTGGAACTAAGAAGTGTAAGCTGGTCCCGTCAGGCTTGATTTGCCAAATGCCCCCTGAATTAGGCGCTTTCCCCATCCAACTAAAAATGATCAACTCGCCGTCGGACGACCAATCCGGCTCGCCCACCCATCTTCCTACGTTCCCGACGCGTCTGGGCTCGCCGCCGCCGGTCGCTACAAGCCAAAGTGAATGATCGTCGTTATCGTAATCTATAAAAGCGATATTTTCGCCATCCGGCGACCAACTGGGGGAGTAATGGCGGCCCGTCGTTAGTCGCGTTGGCGTCCCGCCCGTATAAGGGCTTATAAATAAACCCGGTTCAATGTTTTCCCCGTCAGCGTGATAAACGATATTAACGCCGTCGGGCGCCCAATCCGGCTCTACGGCCCTATCGCCGGGCCCTTCGACAACCTCCATTATCCGCCCGTCCAAGGCACGACAAATAAAAACCATAGTGCCGTTATCGTACGCGATCAAATCTTCGCTCGGGTGCCACGAAGGGTTTCTCCCAATTGTCAAATAATACGGACCTGCCCCTATTAACTCCTCTTCCCTACACGCCAACGCGAACGCGAGTAGCATCGTCCCACCTAAAACCAAACGTACCGTCCTATGCCCCCGCCAGTTCATTTAGTTCTCCTACTCAGCCGCGGGCGGTTCCTCTTCGCGCAAACATCCCGGTAGAGTAAGGAATTGGTAAATTTCGCCGCTTTCTTCAATGTCTTCCACCCACATACCCGGCGTAGTTATTTCAACTACCGCGTGGTCCTCGTCGGAAGCCAAAACGTTTATTAAAGGCGCCTGACCCTCTGGATATCCCGGAACGAACTCGAGCCAAACTGGCTCTGCCACTACCACGAGAGGCGTAGAAATCGAAACGATAGTTATTAACGCGAATATCCTATACATTCAAACCACTCCTCAAACTTTATGGGAAAATGATATATATCGCGTCTTCGCCGCTCCGGCCGGACGTAAACACTATCGCCCCGCCTTTCGGCGACCAGCTCGGCTCTGCGCTTTTTTCGGTCGTTACCTTTTTCGTTTCGGCCGTCCTTAGCTCGTAGGTATAAATATCGTAGTTATATATTCGGTACGCTATAAACGCACCGTCCGCGCTCCAACAGGGGTCGACCGCGGCGGGCGTCGTGACTAATCGCCTTAAACCCGTTCCGTCGGGTTTAATAATCCACAAGCCCGTATCCGGGTCCGGTTCTGTTATCGACTTATTTCGGCTAAAAATTATCCACTCCCCGGAAGGCGACCAATCAGGGTTTCGTGGCATATCCGGCGTCGAAATCCTCCGGCGCTCGCCGCTTGCTACGTCAAATACAAACAAACCCCACTCATTATTGGGTAGGAACCGCGCGGTGCAGGCTACGTATTCGCCATCCGGCGACCAAGCTGGCTCTTCGTAATCACCTCCGACTAAAAGCTGCGGCTCGCCGCTTTCTGCGGAAATTATATATATACCATCCGTTTTCTCTTCGCCATTGTAATATCCAGTATAGATTATTTTTGGGCCGTTCGGGTCCCAATCCGGGTCGAAACAAAATTGGCCTTCCGGCGTTAACCGCCTTTTGTTTTGACCGTCGGCTTCACAAACCCACAGCGCGTGTTCGTCAACGTAACATATCCGGCCGTCCGGGCCCCAAGCGGGTGAGCGCGTACGGCTTAAAAATACCGCATTGTCTTCGCCCTCGGCGCATGCCAACAACAACGATAATAACGCCGCCCCTACTAACGTCGCACGCGACATAGCATCACCTAA
>CAZJNB010000096.1:0-7552 GCA_964547385.1 uncultured bacterium | reverse complement strand
AGGACCTCAGCTAACGCCGCGGGCGCGCGATGGCTATTGACGACGACCTTGCCGCCGGCCTTCAGCCCTTCCGTTACCGGGATATTCCCCACAAGCGTTGGGTCGATAACTACGACCACGTCCGGCGTCGTTATGAAGTTATGGACGTATATCGTTTGGGTGCTTATTCTGGTAAAGCCTTGGATGGGGGCGCCGGCGCGCTCCGGGCCGTAGTCCGAAAAGCCCTGGACGAACTTGCCGCCCTCGAACGCGGCTTCGGCGAAGAGCATCGCCGCGGTCTTGACGCCCTGGCCGCCGCGGCCGTGCCACCGTATCTCGATTACTTCTGACACCGGAACTCACCTCTGCTCGTCGCGCGCGATAAAAGACCGTGCTTTTTTTCACGGGAGGGGTAAATGCAACGCCGATATAATAACATAAAATAAGGGACGTTTCAAAAATAATTTCCCCGGCCCGTCCGTACTGGCTCCGACCGCCTTTGTATTATGTAAAGGCCCGGGCGCCGGCTTCGCGGGCGGCTTAACCTCCGCGTAACGGCGATATTCTCAAAACAACTAAATGGGTGTTACGGCGCCGGCGTACGTTTGAAGACGAAAAGGGGTTTGTTTTCGTAGATGAGTTCGTATTCGGCGTCGGGCGGCTCGTTCTCTTTGCGCCGCGGCGCTTGCCAGTAGAGCAGGTAATCGATCATTTCGTATTTCTTTCGGAGGTTATAATAGGGCACGCCGCGGCGGGCGCGGACTATAGGGACGGGTTTTTTTCGGTTACGCCACTGGACCGGGAAATACCGGTAATTGGGTTCGTAGTTGGCGAGATCTACGACCCGCTTGCCCAGGGTGTAATACCCGCCGGCGTGTTTGACGTAACTTACTTTTAGGTTGTTGCGGTACGGCGCTCTCTTCGTGATCGGCAGTATCGTCGCATCGGCGGCGATTAAATCGTAAGCGCTTGTATAGCGGCTGAGAATAATATTCGCTTCGGCGTATCCTAACGCCGCGGCGCCGAGGTGGAGGAGGGCGACGACGGGTCCGATAATGAATAAGGATAACCTGAGCGGCCGTGAGCGCGCGCCCGCGAGCCATACGACCGCGGCGAGGATCGGGAGGAGCGCGAGCCGGATACCTATCCAGCTGCCGCGGAAAGGAGTCGAATCCGAGCACAGTAAATACGCCGCGGTCGCCGCGGGGACGGCGAGCGCCGCGGCCACGTCGCCGCGGTGCCACTTAAATTCTCGCCGGCCGAAGGTCTTTTCCGCGAGCACCGCCACGGCGAGAGCGGCGAAGACGACGGCGGTACCTACGGTCGCCCAGTTATACGACCGGAAGAACGAGTTGAAGACTTCGAAAGTGAGAAAGTTTTTTAAGAGCAAGGACCAACGCACGTGGGTTACCGCGGAGAGTTTGGGCTGGGAGAAGAAATAAAGGAGCGGGATCGCGACCGCGGGCGATAGGTAGACGGGCGCCGGGAGGCTGAGCCACCGGCGTCGGACGCCGGTTTTTACCGGCCGCCGGCCCGCGGTCTTTGCCGCGCCGACGCCGCGGGCTAACGATAAATAGATTACGCCCGCGACGAAGACGCCCCATCCGAATAGGTGGATGGCGAATATAGCCAAGCCGATTGCGTTGAGCATTACGATGGTGCCCAGGGTGAGGGCGGCGCGCCGTCGCCAAAAGTACGCCAGCCCCCAAACCGCGCACGCGAGCGACAACATCGAGCCGAAGAACCCCATTTGGAAAGGGTAACTGATGAATAGCGGAAACGCGAGGAACGCCGCCGGGTGGGGGCGGCCGTGGATTGCGATAATCAGGTAACGCACGCCGGTCGCGAATATTATCAGATATAGAGAGAGTAATAACTTCTCGGCGACGAGCGGCGGGACGGCGAATAACAACGCCGCCAGCGCGTAGTGGTAGACGACGTTGGTCGGCAGGCGCCAATTTAGGACGTAGAAGTCGCGGAGGCGGCCGGCGGCGGCGTTATGATATTCCTTTATAATATACGCGTTGCCGAGGTGGGCGGGGCCGTCTTCGGTGGGAATGTAGTGGAACGTCCAGAGGAGCGCCACGTACGCTATGAGCAACGCGGCGAAGAGGACCTTTTCGGCGGTAAGTGATTTTCGTATGACAGAGATATATTGCAAGGTCGGGAACATTATAGTATATTACGTAAGCGGTATAAACCGGTATATTAAAAGGCGCGACGGATTCCCGGCGTCTACGGTAGTACGGAGTTCCGCAACGGCCCCGAGGTATCGGGCCCCGAAGGGAATGAGATTATGAAGGATTCGAGGCGGCCGGCGGTCGTTATTATTGTGATTGCGTGGGCGATTTCCGCGGCGCCGGCGGCCGCGGCCTTCGGCGACGTCGTAGCCTCCTTCCCGGCGCCGGCGCCCAAACCGAACGCGCTCGCCTGGGCCGACGGCTACCTCTACGCGTTCTGCCAGGCGCCGCCGTACCTCGTATGGAAGATTAATCCGGCTACGGGCGCGCCGGTGGCGTCGTATTACTTCTCTTTCGCCGGCGATAAAACCGCGGGCCTCACGTACGACGGCCTCTACTTCTGGGCCGGCAACCGCGCCTCGGACCGCATCTATCGCTTCGCCTTAGGCGGCAGCGTCGCCTCGTCTTTCAAGGCCACGTGGGACGTCGGCTATGGCCTGGCGTGGACCGGCTACCACTTGTGGGGGACCGAACACACCGGCTCGTTCACCAACACTTTCTACGAGATGAGGGCCGACGGGTGGATAGTAAATTCTTTCACCTATTACTACGAACCCTACGACCCGGCGTGGGACGGACGGTACCTCTGGGTCGGCGACTACGACGATTATAATGCCGTGTACCGGCTCGTGGCGCTCACGGCGGACGGGGAGCGCATAGGTTCGTTCGCGGCCCCCGCCGACCAGCCTCGCGGCGCGGCCTTCGACGGGACGTACCTCTGGGTGGGGACGACGCCGGACAACGGCTGGCTCTGGCGCCTTAACGTCCGCGGCCTGGCCGTCGCGCCAGCGTCGCTCGGGCGGATAAAGGCGTTGTTTAAGTAGGGTCGACATTCGTGTCGGCCCTCGGGCGGATAAAGGCGTTGTTTAAGTGGGCCGACATTCGTGTCGGCCCTTTAAGTAGCGTCGACATTCGTGTCGGCCCACCGAACGCCCGCGACCAGGACATGTAGGGGCCGGTCTTTAGACCGGCCCACCGTATAGATTTCGCGCGCCGACCTTAAGGTCGGCGCCTACATGTTACGGGCCGCCCGCGCGGTGAAGCCGGCGTTCGCGGCGGCGCGAGTTAATCGCCGCCCGTTGAAACGGGCGGTATTTATTTTGGGGGGGTGCGATTATCGCGGGATTTCCTGGCGGCCGGCGAGGGCTTTGGCGAGGGTTACTTCGTCGGCGAAGTCGAGGTCGCCGCCGACGGGGAGGCCGCGGGCGATGCGGGTTACTTTTACGTCCAGCGGCCCGAGGAGCTTCGCGATGTAGAAGGCGGTGGTGTCGCCCTCGACGTCCGGGTCCGTCGCGACGATGACCTCGACGGCGTGTTCTTCTCGAACCCGCGCGACGAGCTCGCTCATGCGGAGCTGGTCCGGGCCGATGCCCTCGAGGGGAGAGATAACGCCCATAAGGACGTGGTAGAGGCCGCCGAACTCGCCGGTGCGCTCGATGAAGCCGATATCCGCGGGCTCTTCGACGACGCAGAGGAGGCGGCGATTCCGCGTCTCGTCCGCGCAGATGGCGCACAGCTCCGCTTCGGTGAGGTTGCCGCACTGGCGGCAGGGGTGGACGTGTTCCTTGACGTCGACGAGGAGCTGGGCCAACGTATGGACGTATTCCGCGGGCGCTTGGAAGAGGAAGAACGCGAACCGCTGGCCGGTCTTACGGCCGACGCCGGGCATCTTGGTCAGCTCGTTAATAAGGCGTTCGACCAGTTGGCTGTAGGGTTTAATCATATAGCGCCGCGGAAGGGGAGCCGAGTAGCCGTTTGGTATCATAATACAACGACGGGCGAAAGTAAAGGGCGGCCGGAGGGCCGCCCTTCGTTTCGGCTTTCGCGGGTATTACGTTACGGCGTCGTGGGCCCGGCGGGCTCGCTGGGCGTCGTGGGTTCGCTCGGCGTGGTGGGGGCCGCGGGCGCCGACGGTCCGGCGGTCTTCTTTTTCTTCCGGCCCAGGAGGACGACGATGACGATGATGATGACGGCGACGATGATGACGCAAAGTATGATGCCTATGATAAGGCCGATATTTTTCGCGCCGCCGCCTCCCGCCGCCTTATAGGTGACGTTCATCACGGTGTCATTGTTGATGAGCTTGTCGAGGGAGTATTCCCACGATACCGTATTCCCCTCGCCTACGGTGCCGTCGGTCTCTACGATTTCGCCCGGCGGCGTGAGCTTATAAGTGAACTTGTAGCTGGATAACGTCGACGGGTCCTCGACGTCCATATTGAGTTGGACGAGCTGTTTGAATACGGCGTTGTCGCCGGCCGACTCGAGCGAGAACGTCTGCTTAAGTTTATCTCCTTCGAGGGCGAAGACGCCCCGGCCGTTGAGGTCGGAGACGTTTTTGAAGTCGATGTAATACGTGGCCTCGGGCGCTTCCGAGTCCGTCTTGCCGATTACGATATCGCGCACGGTGAAGGGCGCGCCCTTGTATTCGGCGTTGATGTCTTCCTCGGTGAACGCGAGCTTGGGGACATCGCCCATGCTAAGACTGCCCTCGCCTTCGCCTTCCTTCTGGGCGTCGCTGGTATAATGGACCTTGATCGTGCCGCCGCCGTCCGGCGTCAACGTGAGCTCCTGGTCGTAGTTGATACACCCGGCGACGAGGACGAGGCCGACAGCGAGCGCTAAGACGCCTACAATCTTCCAACGCATAAAACTTTCCTCCTATAATGAAACGTGTGGGGGATGAGGTTTGGGGCCCTTCTCCTTCGGTATTGCCCCCCGAGCCGCTGGATATCCGGGCGGCGTTGAAGGTGCGGCAGTCTACCAGTTAAAGCGGGCCGCGTCAAGTGTAATTAACGCCCCGGCGGGGCCCGTCATTCGGCCGCGGCGGTGGCGGTCATCACGATCTCGTCGAGGGTCGCGAAGTCGTAGAGGGGCCAGCTCCAAGTGACGGTCCGCTGGTTCTCCGCCAACGTTCCGTTCGTCTCGACGACGGCCGCCGGCATTACGACCGTATACGTGAAAGTATACCCCTCGAACATCGCCCGGGCCAGCTCTTCGCTCTCCGCGGACGATTCGCTCTCTTGGGGATTATTATGTATCGTCTCGGCGAAGACGAAGTTATCGCCCTCCTTGCGGAAGGAGAGCTCTTGTTTGTCGAAGATGCCGTGGCCTACGAGCTTTCCGACGTCGCCGAAGTTCAACGCCAGGCGCGTATGCTCGCGCCGGTCGTCGCCTTCGCCCTCGACCTTCACCCAGTTCTCGGCGACGGCGACGCCCTCCAGGTCGGCGAACGCCGGGCCCATCTCTTCGCTGACCTCGGGCGTGGGCGCTTCGACCGCCGGTCCTTCGTCATCGGCGGTGGGAGAGAGCCGGTCGACCCACATATCCGCGACGACGGTGCCGGAGCCGTCCGGTTGGAACGTGATCTTTTGCTCGTAGGATATGCATCCGGCGACCATCGCTACCGAAAAGCCGCCGAGCCAAAGGAGCTTCCGCATACGTTACCTCGTTCCCGTTAACGTGCGTCGCCGGCGCGGCGTTTCGCGCCCGGGGGCGCCGCTACCCCGGTTTCGTGCGCCGGCGCGGGCCGCATTTCGTAGGTCTCGCGGCCGTCATTTCGTCGGCATAATAACCTCAACCCGGGGCGTTGTCAAATATAATCTTCCAACCGCGCATAGCTGGCCGTCGTCATTTTTCCTCGCCCCAACGCCTTTTTACTAATTGACTTGGCGGGCGGGGCTTTATATAATACGCTCGCTAAGTATGAAGCCGTTAATAAAAGCGGGCGCGTATGTGGCGGTTATGGCCGCGGCCGCGGCTGGGGCGCAGACTGAACCCGAGCGTTTCGCAAGCCGCGAATACGGCCTCTATTTCGACGTTCCCGCGGCGTGGACGCTCGAGCGTAACGCGCCCGACGCGCTGGTCGCCCTGCGGGATTCGCTCGGGCTCTTGGAGGTACGCGTAACCGCTCAGATAATAGCCCAGAAGAAGGACGTGCGCGAATACGCGGCGAAGCTCGAGCGGGCGCGCGGCGTGGCCGACCGGGGCCGAGAGGTGGCCGCGTTGCTCGAGGACCCGTCCTTTCCGGAGAAATGGCGGGACGTTTTGGGACCCTTCGTCTACGATGATACGAAGGCGACGGACAAGGCCCGGAAGGACGCCGAGGAGGCGAAGACCCGGCGGCCCGTTTCGGTGGGGGAGTTCGCCGCGGGCGAAGAGGGGCCTATCTCGGCCGGACCTGAGTTCCTCGCCGAGATGACGACGCGTCTTTACGAGGAAGCGGCGAATACGCAACTCGTAATATACGTTATAGGCGGCGGCGTCGGTTACGCGGTTACGATTAGCGCGGCTCGCGACGACTTCTATGCGGCACTGCCGCTCGCCCGGGACGTAATCGCCGCGATGAGATTGGATAAATTGACGGGCGGCCGGTACGCCTTACCCGACGCCGAAGCCCTCTCCCGCGCGAAGCAGGGCATCATTATGGGTAAGGTGTTATCCAACGGCCGGGCGATCGCGGGCGTCGCGGTGAACCTCTACGTGTCCGCCGAGGTCTACGCCCGGGGCGTGCCCTCCTACCGGTCCCTCTCGAACGGCTACGGCGAATATAGTTTAACGCACCTTCCGCCACAGCGTTATTACCTCCTGGAGGCCTACGGCGTCTCGGACGCCGGCGAGCGATTCCGTTCCGTCCAGCCGATCACGAATATGGAAGTAACCGCCGGGCGCGTTACTTTCGTCAACGTCGAGGTCGCCCACCAATAACGGCTGGGCATAGTTAAACGGTTGGCCACGGGCGTTGTCTAATTTAGTGGAGGGGCAATAGGGCTTGACATTTCGGCGACTATCGTTTAGAATTATAGCGAGAGTAGGATTTCGTAGGAGGCGGCGCTATGGTCGATAAAAAGGGAAAGAAAAGGGAAGACGACGCCGAGGCCAAGGTTACGCGCAAGCTGGCCGGCGGCCTGTTCCGGTACACTTTTATGGCGTCCGTAGTCTTCCACCTGGCGATTTGGGGCATCGCGGCGATGCCGAAGGACGTTCTCGGGAAGAAGGGCAACGTCAAAATGGGCGACGGGAAGTTGAAGTTGAACGTCGTTAAAAAGACGTACGACGAGCTGCCGCCGCCGCCCTCGCTGGAAGCCCCGGCCGAGCCGGCCCAGGCGCCCAAAGGCCTCGAGGCCAAGGGGAGCGTCGGCGAAGTACCGCTGCCGGTGCCGGACGAATTGGCGGACGCCGATACCATCTCGGACGCGATCGCCGACAACGGAGCGGGCATCGGTGAAGGAACCGACATTATCGTCGAAGATAACCTCGCTGTTTCTGATACCGGCGCGAACCCCTGGGACGAAGTCAGCTTCGACGTCGAGTATTCGAGCCCGCCGGCTATC
>CAZJNB010000095.1:0-7614 GCA_964547385.1 uncultured bacterium | reverse complement strand
ACAAAAGCATCATCGAGGCCCTAAGCCACGGCGGTATCGCCAACAGCGTAAAGGTCAACGTCGCGTGGGTGGAGGCCTCCGCGTTGGAAGGCGAAACAGACGTCGCCGAGCGGCTGGCCAACGCGGGCGGTATCCTAATCCCGGGCGGCTTCGGCGAACGGGGCATCGAGGGTAAAATCCGCGCGGCGCGCTACGCGCGTGAGCATAAAATCCCCTATTTCGGCATCTGCCTCGGGCTCCAAGTTGCGGTCATCGAGGTCGCGCGCGCCACGGGAGGCTGGTTATCGTGGGTTGATAACCGAACCACCGTTATTAGTATCCCTAGGGTTTTTCGCGAACAAGTCGCCTTGATGCTCGAGGACCTTAAAGATTACGATTTGCCCCGTGCTCGGAAATGGCGTATTAAGAAAGCCGACGCCCGCCGGTTACCGGACGACGACGGTATGTATTCCGCCGTTATCACTTCGCCGCCGTACCCGAACCGCCACGACTATACGCGGGTGTTCGGCGTCGAGTTAATGTTCGCGTTCCTAGATTCGGAAAAAACCAAAAACCTCCGCTATCAGACTATTCACTCCCACCCCGAAGCCAAGCCTAAACGTCCGGGAAACGGCTTTTACGTTCGCCCCCCGCGTCTCGCGCGTATTGTGTCACGCGTAAGGAATAAATCGAAAGACCCGAGGGTACCGAAGCTCCTCGAAGGTTATTTTAAGGATATGTACCATTGTTTGGCCGAAGTAAACCGCGTTTGTAAAAAAGGGGCGAAGGTTGCGTTCGTTATTGGGAACGCCCAATACGTCGGCGTACCGATAATAGTAGATGAGTTATTAGCCGAAATAGGCGGCCACGTCGGCTTGTCTTGCGAGGAAATAAGAGTCGTTAGGTATCGCGGGAATAGCGCACAGCAGATGGGTAAGTACGGGCGCAAAAAATCGCGCGAGTCTATTGTTATATTCAATAAGTAACGGTGCTTCCTAAAATAACCAAAAGGCCGCCCTCCCGGGCGGCTTTTTCAGTGCGTCAGCGCGTAGAGGACGATATTACACCCCATCTTGAGCGCGGCCTCGCGCTTCGCCGGCGGGTCGTTGTGGACCTCGGCGTCCTCCCAGCCGTCGCCCAGGTCGGTGTTGTAGGAGTAGAAGATGACCATTCGGCCTTTATAGAAGACGCCGTAGCCGCGGCCCGGGCCGCCGTGGTGCTCGTGGATCTTGGGGATGCCGTCGCCGAACTCATAATAGATGTTGTATATCTCGTGGTCCGGCGGCAGTTCCACCAAGGGGCTAGCCGGGAATAGGCGGGCGCACTCCCGCCGCCAGGACTCGTCCAGGCCGTAGTTGTCGTCCACGTGGAGGAAGCCGCCGCGCGCGAGGTAGGCGCGGAGCCGCGCGAGCTCGGCGTCGCTGAAGCGGACGTTGCCGTGGCCCGTCATAAAGAGGATAGGGTAGTCGAAGATGGCGTCGCCGGCGACGTCCGCGACGACGTCGTCTTTTATCGCGGCCGCGGGCAGGCCCAGCCGCTCGCGGAGGGCGCGGTGGAGGTTGGGGAGGCTGGTGGCGTTCGCGTACCAGTCGCCGCCGCCGCCGTATTTCAACTTCGCGATAACGAGCTGGCCCGGCGGCGGCTCCTCGGCGCGCCACTGGCCCGCCGCCGCGGCGGCAACGACGACGGCGACTAAGACGCCTATCTTTACGGCCCGCTTCACGGCCCCATATTACCATAAAACGCCGGCGGTTTTCGCCGCCCGGATTTGACATTCCTCGAGTCGGCGTTATAATCGAACGCCGCGGCCCGGGCCGCCGCCGCCGCCGCCGAGTTATGGACTTAGCCGAGCTCAAAAGGGGAACGCTTGGGCGGCTTCGCCCGCGCGGGAACGCCGCCGCGGCGAAGGTCGTCCCCCTCGCCGAATACGCGCGCCGGCATATCCGCCTCCGCCGCGGCCCGTTCTCGTTCGCCGGCCACGAATACCTCCGCGCCATCTACGACGACGTTCACCCGCGGCTCGTCTTTATGAAGGCCGCCCAGCTCGGCCTCTCCACCTATCACATTATCCGCGCCGCCTGGCTCGCGCGCTACGCCGGCGCCAAGACGCTCTACTTCCTCCCCACCGACGCGATGGCCCGGCTCTTCGCCCGCGAGCGCGTCCCGGCGTTGTTGGCCGGCGAAGCAGGCCGACGCGTCGCGGTAACGTCCGTAGCCGCGGGCACGCTCATCTTCCACGGCCTCCTGAGCGACGCCGCGGTCCGCGGCCAGGACGCGGACTTCGTCGTGTTGGACGAGCTCGACGCCGCGGCGCCCGCGCGCGCGGCGCTCGCGGAGGACCGCCTCCTCCACTCGCCGCTGGCGTGGCTCTCGCGCCTCTCGACGCCCACCCTCCCCGGCGCCGGCGTCGCGAAGCTCTTCGAGGAGAGCGACCAACGGCGGTGGCTCGTCCGCTGCGGCGCCTGCCGCTGGGAGGGGGACCTGGCCGCCTACTTTCCGGCGTGCCTGGAGGGCGCCCGCGGCCGCGCGCGCACCTGCCCGCGGTGCGGCCGGGCCGTAGATACCGCGCGGGGCCGGTGGGTCGCCGCGTATCCGTCGCGGCGCGCCTGCCACGGCTACCACCTGAGCCACCTCTTCACCGGCTTGGCCGCGGCCGAAATCCGGCGGCAATACCAGGCCGCGGCCCAACCCTACGAGCGCCAGCGTTTCTATAATTCCGTCTTGGGCCTGCCGTATTTGCCGCCCGGCGCCTCCCTCGACGACGCGGCCCTCGCCGCGGCGTGCGGCGACCACGACATCCAACGGCCGCGCGCGGCGACGTACGCCGGCGTGGACGTGGGCGATACCATCCACGCGGTCGCGGCCGAGCTCGCCGCCGGCACCATAAAAGTCGTGGCCGTCGCCGCCCTCGAGGGCTTCGACGAGCTCGCGCGCTTCCTCGACGACTACCGCGCCGCTCGCGCCGTCATCGACGCTATGCCCTACAAGGCCTCGGCCGTCGAGCTCGCGCGCCGGCGGCCCGGGCGCGTCGTCCTGGCCTACTTCCGCGACCGCGGCTACGGCGCCGGCGTCGAAAAGTGCCCCGGCGGCTACGTCGCGACGCTAAGCCTCGAGCGCACCGCGGCCATCGACCGGACCGTCGCCTACCTCAAGGACGGCCGCATCAAACTACCGAAGCCGGCGTATCCCGCGGTTCAGACGCTCCTGCGGCACGTAAAAGCCCTCCGCCGGACCGTCGAGGAGCGCGCGGACGGCTCCCTCCGGGCGAAATGGTTGAGCGGCGGCGCCGACCACTTCGCGATGGCCCTTACGTACCTCGTCGCCGCGGCCGAGATGGCGCCGGCGCCGGCCGACGTCTCCCCGCAGGCGGCGTTTCGCCGCACGTTCTGACGGCGCGCGCGCTCGGGCCGAAAAACGCTTTTATATTTCTCTACAATCTGTTAATATTTCCGCCGCTAAGCAAGATGGATAAAAGGAAAAGACGGCAACGTTGAAAAACCCCCTAAAGCCTCTCCCGGGACAGATCGGGCCCCTTAAAACGGCCAAGGCCAAAGTGGGCGCCGCGTTCTGGGCCACCAACCGCCGGCGCTCCGTAACTGTTGTCGTCGCCCTCGTCGCCTTCGTCGCCTGGTTCCTCCTGTGGACCCACGGCAGCATCACGAGGCTTACCCAATATGTAATACTCTTATCTACTTTTTTCGTAATAGTATTGAAGCCGCACCTGGGCGTATTCGCGCTTATGGTTTATAGGTATTTCTCCGGCGGCCTAAATATTGAATCTTTGGTGGGGGCGTTGGGCATAACGGTCGTGAAGAGCTTGGGCGTCTTCACCCTCTTGGGCTTCATCGGCGTAATAGCGGTCAAAAAGATAAGGCCGTTGTTCGGCAACAGAACGCAAATCCTCTTCCTCTATGGCTTTTTCGCCGCGGTTCTCATCTCGGCGTTCGCCGCGTTCACGTGGCGGGCGGTGTGGGTGCAGTTGTTCCAAACGATACAGAACATCATCCTGTATATTATATTTTTCAACCTCTTCGCGGACGCCAAGTGGCTTTCGCGCTACGTATGGGTTACGCTGGCCGCGGTCGTGGCCGCGTGCCTGACGGGCATACTATCGGTCGCGCTGAGCGACGTCGTCCGCGCCGCGGGCTCGTTGGGGAACGCCAACGGCCTCGCGATGGTCGCGAACCAGGGCGTCGCCGGCTTCCTGGTTCTATCGCTGGCCGCGGCCGCGGTCAAGAAAAAGATGCTCCTCTTCGTCGGCCTCGGCGTCTGTCTGATTACGATAATCTTCACCGGCTCGCGCGGCGGCCTCCTTACCGCCATCGTAATCTTCGCCCACCAGCTGTTCAAACGCCGGCGGGGCCTCGCGCCGTACGCCGCGGGCTTGATAGTTATAGTGCTGGCCTTCGCGTTCATCCCCGAGCAATACAAGACGCGCCAGGAAGCGTGGTTCGGCGCTCTCTTCGGCGGCCGCGTGGGCCAAGTAACGGGCGGTTCCCGCGGCTTCATCTACCGCTCCGCCTGGCAGATATATAAGACATCACCTATCATCGGCGTAGGTCCGCGCACCTTCGGCCGGATTTACGCCGAGGAGTTCGCACCCGGGAAAAGAGGCGCGGTCGCCAGCGCCCGGGCGGTCCATTCCGGCTTGCTCGAAGTCCTCGTTATGAACGGCATCCTCGGCTTTGCGTTGTTCGCCGGGCTTATTATAATCACCTTCTATATCTTCCGGGCCAACGGCCGTCTCTGCCGTCGGGCCAACTTAGCCACTTATGCCCTACTGAACGACGTCTTCGAGGCGATGTACCTCGCGACGATCGTTGCGGGCACCTTCGAGACGATCTTACGCGTCAATTGGTTCTTCATCCTCGCGGCCGCGGCCGCGGCCATAGACCGGGCGGCCCGCGTCCACGTCCGCGCTGCGGCGAACGACGCTCTACCGGCCGACGCCCGCTTGGCGCCCGGCTACTAAGCGCCGGCGCCTAATACCACCTTTGTCCCGCCTAAGGGAGCAGTTATGGTAGAACGGAACGAAAAGGAATTCGTAAAAGAAATTTGCCGCCGGGAAGTGGATTTCTCGCAGTGGTATATCGACGTCGTCCGCAAGGCCGAACTCGCCGACTACGCGCCGGTGCGCGGCTGTATGGTCATCCGGCCCTACGGCTTCGCGATCTGGGAGCTTTTGCGCGACGCCCTCGACGCCGACATCAAGGCCGCGGGCCACGAGAACGCCTACTTCCCTCTCCTCATCCCCGAATCCTTCCTCGCGAAGGAGACCGAGCACACCGAGGGCTTCTCGCCTCAGGTCGCGTGGGTAACGCAGGGCGGCTCCGAAGACCTCGAAGAGCGGCTCGCCATCCGGCCCACCTCCGAGGCCATCATCTGCCAGATGTACGCCAAATGGATCCGCTCCTGGCGCGACCTGCCGGTGATGATAAACCAGTGGGCCAACATCGTCCGCTGGGAAAAGGTAACTCGCCTCTTCCTCCGGACGACCGAGTTCCTCTGGCAGGAAGGCCACACCGCTCACCGGACCGAAGAAGAAGCCCAAGAGGAAGCGCTCCTCATCCTCGACCTCTACGATAACTTCGTCCGCAACGTCCTCGCGATTCCCACCTATAAAGGGCCCAAGACCGCCCGGGAGAAGTTCCCCGGCGCCTTGCGGACCTATACCCTCGAGGCCCTTATGCCCGACGGCCGCGCGCTCCAGGCGGGAACCTCCCACAACCTCGGGCAACACTTCGCCAAAGTCTTCAACATCACCTACCTCGAGGAAGACAACAAGCTCCATCACGTATGGCAGACCTCCTGGGGCGTTACGACCCGCCTTATCGGCGCCCTCATTATGGCCCACGGCGACGACGCCGGCCTAAAACTCCCCCCCCGCGTCGCGCCCTTCCAGCTCGTCGTCGTTCCCATCACGTTCGAAGAATCGAAACAGGCGGTCCTCGAGAGGTCTCGCGCCGTGGCCAAGGGGCTGGCCGCCGCGGGCCTGCGCGTCAAGTTCGACGACCGCGACGAATATAAGCCCGGGTGGAAGTTCAACGAGTGGGAACTCCGCGGCGTCCCCCTCCGGCTGGAGCTCGGGCCCAAGGACCTCGCCCAAGGCGTCGTCACCGCCGTCCGCCGCGACACCCGCGAGAAAATACAGGTCCCCGAAAACGAGCTGGCGGCGTGGGCCGCGACGACGCTGGACAATATCCAGGCCGACCTGCTCGCCGCGGCGACGCGCCACCGCGACGAGCACACGAAGACGGTCGAGAGCCGCGACGACTTCTACCTCCTCTTCGAGGGCCGCCCCGGCTTCATCCGCGCGCCCTGGTGCGGCGACGGCCCCTGCGAAACCCGCATCGCCGAGGAGACCGGCGCCACCATCCGCTTCGTCCCCCTCGAGGCCGAGGACGCGCACGGCCGCCGGTGCATCGGCTGCGGCGGCGAAGGCCGCATCTGGGCCTACTTCGCGAAGGCCTACTAAGGGAGGTTCGCATATGCCGCGCCGCGGAAAAATGCTCCTCTTCATCTGCGACGGCCTCGCCGACCGGCCGGTGCCGTCGCTGGACGGCCGAACGCCCGCCGAAGCCGCGCGGACGCCCACCCTCGACCGCCTCGCGCGCGGCGGCGAAAACGGCCTCGTCGACCCCATCGCGCCGGGCATCCGCGCCGGCTCGGATACCGCCCACCTCGCCCTCCTGGGCTACGACCCCTACCAATACTACACCGGCCGCGGGCCCTTCGAGGCCCTCGGCGTCGATATGGACGTCCGCCCGGGCGACGTCGCCTTTCGGTGCAACTTCGCGACGGTTACCGAACGCGGCGGCGACTTAGTCGTAACGGACCGCCGCGCCGGCCGCATCACCGAGGGCACCGCCGCGTTGGTCGCGCCGCTCAACGGCGTCGAGATAGACGGCGTTACCTGCTACCTCAAAGAATCGACCGCGCACCGCGCGGCCCTCGTCCTCCGCGGCGAGGGGCTGGGCGCAAACGTCTCGGACGTCGACCCCCACGAGGAAGGGGCGCCGCTCGCCGCCGCCGCGGGCGAAAGCGACGCCGACCGCCGCGCCGCCGCGGTCGTCAACGCTTTCGTCCAGCTGTCCTACGAAAAGCTGAAAGACCACCCGGTCAACCGGGAGCGCGTCGCTCGCGGCAAGCCGGCCGCGAACATCATCCTGCCGCGCGGCGCCGGCCTCGCGCCCCACATACCCTCCCTCCCCCGGCTCTACGGCCTGGCCGCCGGCGCCGTCGTCGAGGTCGGCCTCATCCGCGGCATCGCCGCCTATTGCGGCCTGGAGGTCGTTCCCCTCCCCCCCGAGGTCAACGGCGGCCTCGATACCGACCTCGCCGCCTTTATGGCCGCGACGGCCGCGGCGGTAGAACGATACGACCTCGTCTTGGCCAACGTCAAGGGGGCCGACGTCGCCGGCCACGACGGCGACGCGCCAGCCAAGGTGGCGATGATCGAACGGATAGACGCCGCGCTCAAAGCCCTCCTCGCGCGCTTGCCAACCGGCACCCACGCCGCGTTCCCGCCGACCACGCGACGCCCGGCGCCGTCCGCGACCACTCGGGCGACCCCGTCCCCGCCGGCCTCGCCGGCCCGGGCGTCCGGCCGGGCGCGGTCGAGGCCCTCGGGGAGCG
>CAZJNB010000094.1:0-7630 GCA_964547385.1 uncultured bacterium | reverse complement strand
GGGTGGACGGTGCGGGTCGTTCCTAATAAGTTCCCGGCCCTCCAAATCGAGGGGGAGTTGGACCGGCGGGCCGAAGGTATCTATGACCGGATGAACGGCATCGGCGCCCACGAGGTCATCGTCGAAACGCCCGAGCACGACGCGTCGCTCGCGACTCTTCCGCGGCGACAGATTGAGGGGATGTTACGGGCCTGTGGGGACCGGATGAAGGACCTCGAGCAAGATAACCGCTTTAAATATATTCAAGTCTTCAAGAACGTGGGGGAAGCCGCGGGCGCGAGCCTGGAACATCCGCACTGGCAACTAATCGCGACGCCGGTAGTCCCCAAGCGTATAGCCGAGGAATTGGAAAGTGCGCGGGCGCATTTCGAATATAAGGAGCGGTGTGTCTATTGCGATATCATCCGCCAGGAGGCGGAAGACGCCAGCCGCCTGGTCCTCGCCGACGACCTCTTCGTCTCTTTCGTCCCCTATGCGCCCCGCTTCCCGTTCGAGGTTCAAATTATCCCGAGGCGGCACAACTCCTCTTTCACCGAAATCGTCGCCGAAGAGATAGCGGGATTGGCCGGCCACTTGAGGGCGATTATAGGTTCGATAAATACCGCGCTCCATACGCCGCCGTATAATTTGGTCCTTCATACCGCGCCCTGCGCCGCCGGGGAATTGGAACATTATCACTGGCACCTCGAAGTTATCCCGAAGCTCGCCCGCGTCGCCGGCTTCGAATGGGGGACAGGCTTTTACATCAACCCTACCGTTCCCGAGCAGACGGCCGAGGACCTCCGGGCCGCCGCGGCCGGGGTATAACTCGCCGACGCCGTTACTTACTACCGCCCCTTTAATATGCCAACGCCACCCTAAGTTCGGGTGGCGTTCGCCGTAGCGCTAAAACGCGATCGGCTTATAAGCCGTAGGCGTGGAGGCCGCCGAAGATGAGGTTGGCGAAAAGCGTCATAAGGCTGGTTATGAAAATGAGTATTCCCAGTATCGCGGCCCGCGTTCCCCGCCAGCCGCGGACGTGCCGCGCGTGGAGGTAGGCGGTCGCGATGAGGAAGACGACGAGCGAGGCCGTCTCCTTGGGGTCCCAGCTCCACCAGACGGACCACGCCTTCTGCGCCCATATCGCGCCGGCGACGAGGCCGCCGATAGTGAACAGCGGGTAGCCTATCGCGAACGCGCGGTAGCCGAGAACGTCCAACGTTTCCTTAGACGGTAAATAACGACTGGGTTTATCGCCGCGGAAGAGGTAGAGTACGGCGGCGGCGAAGCCCACGGCGAACGCGCCTTCGCCGAGGGAAGCGAGCGTTACGTGGATCGTGAGCCACCACGATTGGAGCGCCGGGATGAGTTGCCCCTCTATATCCGATGGGAACAACGACGCGAGGACGATGAGGATAAAAGCTACCGGCATCACGATCGTCCCGAGGAAGGCCTGGCGCGTCTTGGCGTAAAAAGCCAAGAAGAACAGCACCGCGCCCCAGGAGAAGAGGCTAAGGTATTCGTACATCCCGGTGGTCGGCAAGTAGCCGGCTACGATCGAGCGGCCGGTGAGGCCGGCGGTAATGAAGACGAAGCCGCCGAAAGCCACCCACGCACCGGCGGTCGCCAACGGCTTCTTCCCGAATGCCGCCCAAACGAAGAATAGGAGGGAAGAGGCGATATACAGGAAGAAGCCGATCTTCAAAACACCGAACTTCTTGAGGTATCTTTCCAACGACAACTTCGCCTGCGAGGGGTAGCTCCCTTGACCGGCGAGTGCGGTCCCGAGCGACGCGGCCGCCTTTTTCATCGCCGCGGCGTCGCCCTTTTTATAAGCCGCGTTCAGTTGCGTTACGTATTTCCACGCCGGTTGGGACGGGTCCAAGGGCTGCCACCCATCCTCCGGCGTGCCGGGTACGACGAGCAAACCTTCCCATGAGAGGCGGTGGAGGGCGGTAACGCGCGCGCCGAACTGGTTAATCGCCTCTTCCTCATCTTTGTTCTTGCCGCCGTGCGGTAACGCCATTATTTTCGGCAGGATGTCGTTTTGGAAGTCGCGTAACGATATCCATTTACTAATAGTAACGCCCGGGACTTTTCCCGCCTCGACGAAAACGAGTTGGCCGTCGTTGCGATATTCCTCGTCGAGAAGGGCAAGCCAGACGGCGGCGTCGGCGTCCGACGGCAAATCGCCGCCGGCCTTTTTACTCGAGCCCTTGAGTTCGGCATAGCGGCGTTCGACAAAGACCGCCCAGGGCATAGGTCGCTCCGCCTTCACCGCGACGCGGGCGAACGCGCCGCTGAGGCCGGCCTCTTTTACGAGGGAGAGGCCCGGGCCGTAATCCGCTTTCTTTTCGCTGTGGGCGAGGCCGGCAACGGCCATTATTACCGCTAATATAATTACTCGCCTCATACCCTTTTTATCCTTTCCTTTACTTTCGCGACCCACGCGTCAAACGCCGGCCGGAAAAGGCTAATCCCTTTATTGGAACGGCCGGCGAGAAACACTTTACCGGCGTGGGTGAAAACGAATAACTCGTCGAAGCGGAGCAACAGCGCGGCGACGACGCCGAGCGACAGGAGGAGACAGCCGATATAGAAAGCGGCTACGCCCGGGTCCCGGGCGACCGTTAGGCCCGTCAAGGCCGCGCGTCTACTGCCCTTGAAGCGGAATACGTAATCGCCGTCGGCGAGCTTTACGGGAACCGCTTCTCCCAAAGGGAAATTCAGCGTCTCGCGCCGGCCGTCGGCACGGCTGAGGACGCCGGCCAGGGGACGGGCGTTCAGCGACGGGCCTTCGCCCTCCGGCAATGAAAGGCTCAGGCGCTCACGGGCGCCGCCGACGAAAAGGTCGTTTCCGGGGGCGAAGATATATTCGCGCCGTCGGGTTTGAGGGCCTTTGGCGGTCTCTTCGGCGAACGCGATTGTTATCTCTTGGCGCGAGAACTTCTCGTCCGGCTTTCGGAGAACGGTGAACTCGGGGTAGAGTTGGAAGACGATGCCCATCGCCGCGGCGCCCTCGGCGTTGATGACGTTGATGAAGGCCGCGGGGTTATACTCCGGATTGGTATCGTGGTAGCCGTTCTCGTCGGTAAAGAAACGTTCGTAGTATTCCAGGTAACGTATGCGGAAGCCGGTATCGCCTAAGGGTTTGGTCTCACCGACGTTAATCGTTACGTCGCCGTTATTATCGCCGACGGTCCAGGCGAAAGTCGCCGCGCCCACGTCCGCGGCGGTTTCGCCCTCGCGGAGCTTGACCGTCTCGAGCGCGAGGCCGCGGGAACCAGAAACGTCCATATTGGATTGGTAGATGCCGAGGCCGCGGTAACGCAGGGGCCCGTTGACTTCGACGTCCCGCGCCGCGACCTCTTCGCCGTTGAGGAAGAGCCGGGTCGCCGTTCGGAATTCGAGGACGCGGCCCGTATTGCCGTCCACCGTCTGCTCGACCTTATCGGCCAGGAGCTCGTAGCCCTCGCCATAAGACGCGGGCAACGCAACCCCTTGTCCTTCGAATACGAAAACCGTCTCCCGGATGCCGAGCAGTCGGAGAAAACCGGCCACGAAAATTATGACTAAGCCGGTGTGCGTCAGTATTTCTCCCAGCACCGCGTACGGCCGGCGGCGGCCGTAAAGGATACCCTTTTCGGCGCGGCGCCACCGGAAGCCAAGCTTGCGAGCGGCGTCCTCAGCCGCGGCCGCGTCGCCGGCGTCGCCGACCTCGGCGCGGCAGGCCAGGTCCTCCGGCTTCGCCGGGATGCGCGCTCGTCCCGCGCCAAAAACGCGGAGTGCCCGCGGCAAACGGCGTAAAGTACACGTAGTCAGACTTGCAACCAGGAAGAGCAGGAGGAAGATGAAATACCAGGAGCGGTAGATGTCGGTGAGCTGGAACATATGAAACAGCTTCACCGCCCACGGCTGGTACTGGGCTTCGTAAAACGCAGGCAATTCCTTCTGGGGGATAAAGGCGCCGAGGAGGGATACGAAGAGGAGTATTAGAAATAAATAGATCGATACTATCCGTGACGAGAGGATGTCGAGGGCTTTTTTCATAAATAATAACCTCTGGGAAAAGGTATCGCGTATAGCCACACGGCCTTGGGATACGGACACCCAGGTTAGTAATCCATATCCTTTCCGGGTTTCGCGCGGCGCCTCGTTCGTATAATCTTTTCTAAAAACCGCGGCTTTTCCCGGCGGAGTACGTCTTCTGCAACCTTCCCGTCCCACCACGCGAAGTTCATTGGGTATGTAGCCGGGTCGAAGATGACGAAGTAGAGGTGCCAGACGATAATCGACAATACCGCGAGGACCGCTTCGTAGAAGTGGACCGCTCGAATCGCGTTGTAGAACCAATACGGGAAGTATTGTTGGAAATAGCCGTCGAACCACATATATAAACCGGTTGTCGCCATTACGACGTTACCCCAAACTAACGCCCAGTATTCGGCCTTTTCCGCATAATTGAATTCATCGTATTCGGGTTCTTTTTTTACGAGGCCAAGTTTGTGAAGAACGGACCGGCTCGCATCGCGGACGTCCGCGAAACGCGGGAATATTGCCTTGAAGCGGGCTCGACCGGCTCGCGTCAGAAGTAAATACGCGATGTGAAATACGCTCGTTGCAATCAATATAATGCCCAATATTTTATGAGTTGTAACGCGGATGGGATATGGGCCTTCTATACGGACGAGCCAGGCGAATACCCACGACGAGGGGAATTTAATAGAGAAGCCGGTAAAAGCCAATAGTGAGAACGTTGCCAGTAAAAGTATATGCTGAATTCGTTCGCTCTTCGATAAGCGGGTAAAGATGAGTGCGCCTGCCAACCGGCTTGCGTGAACCGCTTTTACCTTGCGTATATAATCCAAGGAATTGTGGCCGACCATCCCACCCACTATGATTATAATCAAGGCGATATAGAAGAACGCGACGTAGTCCGCGGGCGTCCGTCGGGGACGCTGTTGGGGTTTGTGGACGTTCGTTCCGGCGAAACGCTCGGTTACCCGGAAGTGGCAGGTCCCACAGGTAGTTTCCAGATTGGCCGGATAGACGCTGGAGCGCGGGTCCGAGGGGGGGAGAACGTCGTGGACGCCGTGGCAACTACCACAATCGGCCGCGGTCATCTTGCCCCCCTCGGAGACTAAGCCGTGATAGCTGCCCTCAAAGGTTTGGACTCGGTCCTTCGCGATGTCGAACTTCGCGGAGAGGGTTAGGGAGTAGTGACAGCTCGAACAGACTGCGACAACTCTCGTCCGTTTCCCTGGAGCCTTCTGCTCTATCGCGACGACGTTATGGTCGCCGTGACAATTTTGACAAGTAGGCGCATCTTTCACGCCGGCGGCGGCCGCGAGGCCGTGGACGCTGACCCTATACAATTGGAACTCATCCGGATGACAACGACCGCACGTCCCGGGGACGTTCATAAAATTGGTGGAAGACGTTGGGTTCCACGAAGGTTGTTCTTGATGGGGAGGATGGCAATCATCACACGTCGCGTTGAAAAGGACGGTATCTTTGTTCCTCCGGCCGTGAACGCTGGCCAATAACTGGCGGCGCGGGTCCGGAACGGTATAGGGGGAATCATTAGTGGGGCGTTTCCCGGTGTGGCAATATCCGCAGAAACGGGGGAGGGATTGCCGGGAGAGTCTGGCGTCGGCGTCCGTCTTTTCGATACTGTGGGGTTCGCCGTGGCATAAATAACAAGCTGGAGCGGAGACGTTTCCCTTTTGGGCGGCTACACCGTGGCTGCTTTTTACGTAATTGGCGACTTCTTGTGAATGGCATTGGGCACAGATTTTTGGTGCAAAATACGGGAGAAACGCGGAAGATTCCAACGAGACGACGTAGTGGCCGCCGCCGTGGCAGTTATAACAACGTGGCGTGTTCTTGACCCTCGGCGTGTGGGCACTCGCGGCCAACGCCTTTATTTTATCGCGGTGGCACGAGCCACAGCCGAGCGTCGTCGGGCCGCCTTTGTGCGGCTTGGCGGCGTCGATATGGCAATCGAGGCAATTCAGCGCGGCGTGGGGCGACGAATAAATGGCCACGGGTATCGGCGGCGAGATGCCACCCTCCTTGTGGCACATCCGGCAGTTGCTCAGGTCGACGCCGGAGGCGGCGGCGCCGAACAAAAGTGCCGCACCTACGTTAAGGATTATCGCGCGCGTCACGTCGTAACCTCTTAATCGAAGTCGGCTCCATTTTTTACTGATTCCGGAACTGCGATAATAAGTCATCTAACGCGTCGATATCAGTTTTTAGAACGTCGTTAGTGTATTTATTATTATGGACGCCGCGGGAGCCGTCGCCGCGGGCCCAGCGGAGGTCCGCGGCGGCGCGCTTGTATAAGGTGGCGCCGTCAACGTCGCCGACGAAAAGGCCGGCAAGGGCGTCCTTAGCGGCCGCCGCGGCGGCAAGTTTGTTCTCGAGCTCTCCGGATTTCTTTGACGTATTGTTTTGCCATCCCTTCAGTATGGCCGCGTAGCCTGCGGGGTGGCATTTCGTGCACGTCGCCGCGTCCGGCCTTAGCGGCGGTTGGCCGTGGCACGCCCGACATCCCAACTTGGCCATCGGCGACGGTTCGCCCGGGCCCGCGGGCGCCCCCGTACCGGCCAACATCGCCGCCTCGCCGTTATGGCACGTCGCACATTTCTTACTCTTGTCTTTATGATGACAGGCGGCGCAATCCACCGCGACGGTCGCGGGCGACGCCGCGGCGTGGCAGTTATCGCACTTTAGCTTCGCGGTAGTAAGGTGGGGGCGGTGGGCGAACGTGCGGCCTTTATAACTCACCGTCAGCGCGCGGGCGTCGCCGTGGCACGACGAACAATCGGCCTTGCCCTTGACGTGGTGACAGCCGGCGCAATTATAGGTCGCCGGGAGGGTGTAGCCATGCTTCTCGGCGTCGTGGCAATCGGTACACTTTAGTTTATAGTCGAAAAGGTGTTTGCCGTGGTCGAAGGTTTTACCGTTCACGTTGATAGGAGTGCGTTCTACGCCGAAATGGCACCGCCAGGCGCAAGTATCTTTCTCCGCGGGGATGCGGAACTTTGCCGGCGCGAACGGGATACGAGCGCCCACCTTTTCCGCGGCCTTATCCGCTTTCAACGCCGCGGTTTCTATAAGGCCGTTGGTGTAGATTATGTTGTGGGCGCCGTAGCTGCCGTCGCGGGCGACGAGCTCGAGGTTCTTTTCCGCTTGGGAAATAAGGGTTCGAGGATAGGCGCGCTTGGGGTCGTCGGCGCCGGTCGCGTAGACCGCGGCCTTTGCCTGGGCAACGAGGCCGCTTGCCTTCTCGTAGGATTTTTTTGTCTCCTGTTGCCAGCGCTGTAAGGTTTTCTTATAGACGACGCCGTGGCAGGCGGCGCACTCGTCGGAGGAGGCGCGCGGGAACGCGCCGCTCTCGGAAGTCCCGACCGGCGCGCCGTGGGTGGGGGCGTTGTGGCAGCCGGCGCACGATACGCCCGAGGCGAACATCGCGCCGGGGACGTCCGGGGTGTCCAAGCCGCCGGTTCCGATATAGAATTCCTCTTGCGTGGAGTGCATATCGCCGTTGCAGCTGGAACAATTGGGGGCCATCGGCGGCCACTTCTCTAACGTCCCTTGGCGAGTTTCGGTTTGGCGTTTGATGAGAGTCCCCCCCCCGCCCCCT
>CAZJNB010000093.1:0-7635 GCA_964547385.1 uncultured bacterium | reverse complement strand
CGTCGTTCATGCCGTCGCCTACGAACGCGAGCCGCTTCTCCCCGCTACTCTCCGCCAATAGCTTCTCAACGGCGCCCACTTTCTCTTCCGGCAAAAGCTCCGCGACGTAGGTGTCCAAGCCTAGCTCCTCGGCGACGGCGGCCGCAACCTCTTTGCTATCGCCGGTCAACATCATCACCTTTTTTACGCCCAGCGCCTTGAGCTCGCGCACGGCCCGGGCGGCGTCCCCCTTTATTTTGTCGGCGATGATAATGTACCCGGCGTAGACGCCGTCCACCGCGACGTGAACGACGGTCCCGGCGACGCCGCAGGTGTCGTGGGGGACCTCTTCGAGATGGAGGAGGCGGTCGTTGCCGACGATAACCGCGCGGCCGTCCACCTTCGCCCGGATCCCTTTCCCGGCGAGCTCCTCGTAGTCGCGGACCGTTTCCGGGTCCAACTTCTCGCCGTAGGCCTCCAATATGGATTGGGCGATGGGGTGGTTGGAATGGCACTCAGCCTTGGCCGCGACTGCGAGCAGGTCCTCGCGGGAGAAGCCGTTCGCGGCGACGACTTCGGTCACCTTGAAGTTTCCTTCGGTGAGCGTCCCGGTCTTGTCGAAGACCACCGTTTTTAGGCCGGACAAGACGTCCAGGAAGTTGGAGCCTTTTACCAGTATCCCCCGGCGCGAGGCGCCGCCGACGCCGCCGAAGTAGCCGAGGGGGATACTTATCACCAGCGCGCACGGACAGGAGATGACCAATAGGACGAGGGCGCGGTAGACCCATTCGGAGAAGGTCGCGCCGGGCAAGACCAGCGGCGGCACCAGCGCGACCGCGAGCGCCGCCGCGACCACCACTGGCGTGTAGTATCCCGCGAACTTCGTGATGAACTTCTCCGTCGCCGCCTTTTTGCTGGTGGCGTTCTCGACCAGCTCGAGTATCTTCGCGACGGAGCTCTCGCCGAACAGCTTGCTCACCTCGACGGTGAGGACGCCGGTCTTGTTTATCATCCCGGCGAGCACTTTCTCGCCGACGCGCGTTACCCGCGGGACCGACTCGCCGGTGAGAGCGGAGGTGTCGAGTTGCGACGTCCCGTCCATAACCTCGCCGTCCAGCGGGACCTTCTCGCCCGGCTTCACGACGATAACGTCGCCCACTTTCACTTCCTCCGGCGCGACTTTTACGAGCTCGCCGTCCCGGCGCACGTTCGCGTAGTCGGGACGCACCTCCAACAGCGATTTTATGGAACGCCGGGAACGCCGCACCGAGAGGTCCTGGAAGAACTCGCCAACGCGGAAGAACAGCATCACCCCTACGGCCTCCGGCAACTCGTGGATGGCGATGGCGCCCACCGTCGCGATCGTCATCAGCGAGTTCTCGTCGAAGACCTTCCCGCGGAAGATGTTGCGGACCGCGCTCAGGAGGACGCGCCATCCGCACAATAGATAGGCCGTCAGGAAGACGGCGTATTCCACCACCGCGTAGGACGAGCCGCAGAACGCGCGGCGGACGAAAAACCCTAACGCGAAGAGCACCGCCGCGGCGATTATTAACGCGGCGTCTTTTTTCGTCTCGAGGGTTTCGTCGCAGGCCTCTTCGGCGCCGGCGCCACCCGATATTTCCACGATCTCGACGTCCGGCTCCAAGCGCTTGACGACGTCGCGAACCTCGGCCAAGTCGTCGGCGTCAATATGTAACGTCGCCGTCGCGAAGTTGACCGATACGGCGTGGACGCTTTCCAACGCCGCGAGCTTGCGCTCGATCTTGGCGGCGCAGTTCGCGCAATCCAAGTTTTGGAGCCGGAACTTTTGCATTACGGTTCTCTTCTTTCAGTATCCGCCGGCGACCGCTTCCCGCGCCTTTCGCGGAGCGCTATTATTAATATACGGCTACTGTATAAGTCAAGTAAAACTTGCCCCGGTCGCTACGAGATATGGTTACATCGAAGGAAGGGCCGGCCCGGGACGCCGGCGGCGCCAGCGTCTATTTTCATAATTCCGTTTTGATAGAAAAGACTTGACATCAATAACGACAGGTTGTAATATACCCCTGGGGGGTAGACTGGGACGTTTCATTCCGAGAGTTAATTAAAGAGCGGGAGCCATGCACACGAGCGGAAAAATATTTTGGGAAGACGACGGGACGCCGGTGGGTGCCGGCTTCAAGGTCGAGCTGTGGGACGCGGACCCGGGACGGGACGACTTCGTCGGGACCGCCATAACCGACGCCGGCGGCGAATACGCCATCTCGCATAAGCGCCAACAAGACCCGTGGTGGTACGGCCAGAAGAGGCGGCGGGGTGATTTTTACATCAAAGTATTCGCGCCGGCGGGCCAAACTTTTCGGCTTGTCTTCCAATCCAAGGTGCACAAAGATTGCTCGGCCGAGCCGCTGACGATAGCCGTTCCCTTAAGCCGCGCCGTAGTGGAACACGGCGTCTATACCGTCTACGGAACGGTCGTCGCGAAATACGCCGACGGCGCTTCGCGGCCGCTCACGCGGGCGAAGGTTGTCGTGAAGAATTACGGCGTCATCGACGACGACACCCTGGGCGAGGGTGAGGTCGGCGACGACGGCGTTTTCGTCGTCCCATTTGGGGAATTATATTCGCGGGCGTCGGGAAAGCCGTTCAAGGGTCGGCCCGATATATTCGTGAACGTCCGGAGATACGACGCGCGAGGGATTCCGCGGCGCATATGGCATACGCGGACGTTCCGGGAAGCGGCGCTCCCTCTGCGGGTGGACGTCGAGGTCCCGGTCATCCGCGTCTCCGGCGAGGTTAAAAGCTATCATAAGCGGCTCGAGCCGGCGGCGCCGGAACCGGCCGCCCGGCCCGTAACGGACCTGGAGGCGAAGGCGTGGGACTTGGACCTGATGGCGGCCAACGACTTCCTCGGCGAGTGCGCGGTGGAAGAGAAGGCGGGCGTCGGGCATTTCGACATCTTCATATACGGCTCGCGAGGGGACCCGGGCGAAGGCCGGGAGTTATACGTGGAGCTTCGGGACAAGGACGACGGCCATAGCGCGTGGAAGAGCGCGCCGTATAAAAACGTCGTCCCGCCCGTTTATATTAAATTGAACGGCGGCGAGCCGCTCGAGGCTGTCGACCGATGCTGGGAGCCGCCGGCGGCCGCCGGCGAGGGCCCTCCGGGCGCCGGGACCCGCCTCGTCCTTACGAACCGGGCGCAAGAGGACCGATATATTTATAAAGAGCTCTTTAACGCGTCCGAGGTGTTTATTACGGCGTTGGCGCCCGACGCCCAGGCCACCGTGGAGATCAAATGCCACGAGGAGGCATTGGTCCGGGCGAAGAGGGAGCGGTCCGACGCCCCCGCCGCGGTGACGTACGAGGTGGGCATCGTGGGCGCCTGCCGGGAGGAGCCGCTCGAGATCGCCGCCGACATTTGGGCCTGAGCGAAGAGCATTTGCGCCGAAGTAGAACGTAAAACCCCGGCCGCCCGGCCGGGGTTCCTTATTTGGGACTTCGTAGGGGCGACCGGCCGGTCGCCCCTACTTGTCGTAGTCGTAGAAGCCCTTCTTGGTCTTGCGCCCGAGGTAGCCGGCGAGGACCATCTTGCGCAGGAGCGGGCACGGCCTATACTTGGAGTCGCTGAAGCCGTCGTAGAGGACCTCCATAATATCCAAGCAGACGTCGAGGCCTATGAGGTCCGCGAGCTCCAACGGGCCCATCGGATGGTTCATCCCCAGCTTCATAACGGTGTCGATGGCCTCTTTCGTCGCGACGCCCTCGTACAGCGCGTAGCACGCCTCGTTTATCATCGGCATCAGGACGCGGTTGGCGATGAAGCCGGGGTAGTCGTTGACCTCCACCGGCGTCTTGCCCACCGCCTTCGCCGCCGCCGCCGTCGCGTCGTACGTCTCGTCGGACGTCGCGATCCCGCGGATAAGCTCGACCAGTTTCATCACCGGCACTGGGTTCATAAAGTGCATGCCGATGACTTTGTCCGCGCGTTTGGTAACGCCCGCGATCTCCGTAATCGGAATCGAGCTGGTGTTGGACGCCAAAATCGTCTCCGGCTTGCACTTCGCGTCCAGGTCCTTAAATATCTTCTTCTTCACGTCGCGGTCCTCGAAGACCGCCTCCACGACCAGGTCCGCGTCCGCCGCGGCGTCCAGGCTCGTCGACTCCTCGATGCGTCCGACCGCGGCGTCCGCGTCTTCTTGCGTTATCTTCTCCTTCTTCACCATTCGCCCGAGGTTCTTCTTGATAACGCCGAGCGCTCTCTCGAGCAGGTCGTCGCTCTGCTCGATGAGGACGACGGCGACGCCCGCCTGGGCGAAAACGTGCGCGATGCCGTTGCCCATCGTTCCGCCGCCTACGACGGCGACTTTCGTGATCGCCATACGTACCTCCCGTGTGTTCGCTTGGACTTCGTTAAATCGTTATGCTCATCGCGACCGCGCCGCCGCCGCCGAGGCAGGCCGTCGCGAGGCCGCGTTTGCCGCCGCGGTCTTTGAGCGCGTAGATGAGCGTCGCCAGGATGCGCGCGCCCGAGGCGCCGATGGGGTGCCCGAGCGCCACCGCGCCGCCGTTGACGTTGACGCGGGCCCAGTCCCACCCGAGCTGTTTGCCGTCCGCCAACACCTGGGCGCTGAAGGCCTCGTTGATTTCGATGAGGTCGTAGTCGCCGATGGCCTCGCCCGTCTGGGCCATCAGTTTCTTGACCGCCTCGACCGGCGCGTAGAAGAGCCGCTTGGGCTCCACGTGCGCCGCGGCGTAGCCCATGAGCGTCGCGTCCGGCGTTACGCCCAACTCCTTGGCCTTCGCCGCGGTCATTACCACCATCGCCGCGGCGCCGTCGTTGAGGCCCGGCGCGTTCCCGGGCGTAACGGTCCCGTCTTTGGAGAACGCGGGACGGAGCTTCGCGAGCTTCTCCGCGGACGTCTCGCGAGGGCCCTCGTCGGTATCGAAGATTATCGGCTCGCCCTTACGCTGGGGGATTTCCACCGGGACGATCTCGGCCTTGAACCGACCTTCTTTAATTGCGGCCAACGCCTTGGCCTGGCTGTTCGCGGCCCACTCGTCCTGCTCCTCGCGGCTCAGGCCGGCGTCCTGCGCGGTCCAGTCGCCCAGGCACCCCATATGTTTGTCCTCGAAGGCGCACCACAGGCCGTCGTGGATCATACCGTCCACGAGCTTCATATCGCCCATCTTTTGGCCGGTGCGACCTTTGAATAGGTAGAACGGGACGTTGGACATCGACTCCATGCCGCCCGCGACGACGACCTCCTCGTCGCCCGCCTTAATCGCCTGCGCCGCCATCGAAACGGCCTTCGCGCCCGAGCCGCACACCTTGTTTATCGTTACGCAGTTGACGGTGGGCGGCAGGCCCGCGGCGAGCGCCGCCTGGCGCGCCGGCGCCTGGCCGACGCCCGCGGAGACTACGTTGCCCATTATCACCTCGTCCACCAGCGCCGGCTTTATGCCCGCGCGCTCGACCGCGCCCTTAATCGCCGCGGCCCCCAGCTCCCACGCCTTGACCGGCGCGAGCGTCCCCAGGAACCTCCCGATGGCGGTACGGCAGGCGCCCGCCAATACGATTTCGTTAGCCATTACTGCCTCCTTCGCGCGTTATATGAGCCGGCGCGCCTACCACTTGGGCGCGCGCTTTTCCAAAAACGCCGTCATCCCTTCTTGGCCCTCGCCGCCCGCAAAGCACCGGCCGAAGAGCTCCGCCTCCAACGCACAGCCCTCCTCGACGCTGAGGGTGAAGCCCTCGTGGACCGCCCTCTTTACCATCGCGAGCGCCGTAGGCCCTTTCTTCGCGATCGTCGCGGCGAGCTTTTTAGCCTTTGCCAAAAGCTCCTCCGGCGCGAAGACCGCGTTGACCAAGCCGAGCTCGAGCGCCCGCGCCGCGTCCACCTGCTCGCCCGTCGCGAGTAAATACATCGCCCGGCCCGGGCCGATGAGCTTCGGCAATCGCTGCGTCCCGCCGAAGCCCGGCGTTACGCCCAAGCTTACCTCGGGCTGGCCCATCTTGGCTTTCGTCGAGGCGACGCGTACGTCGCACGCCAGCGCGAGCTCCATCCCGCCGCCCAGAGCGAAGCCGTTTATCGCGGCGACGGTAATGAAGTGCGCCCGCGAGAGCGCCATAAAGACGCGTTGGCCGTTTGCCGCGAAGGCCCGCGCCGCCGCTTCGTCCATCGCCGCCATCGCCGCGATGTCCGCGCCCGCGACGAACGCCTTCCCGGCGCCGGTGATTATCACGACCCGGACGCCGGCGTCGCCGTCCACTTCCGTGATAGTTTTCTCAAACTCGGCCAAAACGTCGTCGTTGAGCGCGTTCAGCGCGTACGGCCGGCTTATCGTGAGCGTCGCGACCGCACCGTCTTTTTCGATGTTGATGAACGCCATAGAACCTCCCGCGGAATATTGTAGCCGGTGAAACGACTTCCGTTATGCTTGTTGCTTCAATTCTATGAGGACACCGAAGGCGCTCGCCGGCTTCATAAAGATTACCCGCGAGCTGTGAGCGCCGGCATACGGTTCCTTGGTGATGAACTCGTAGCCGTCCTCCCGGAGCGAGGCCGCCGCTTCGTCAATATCTTCGACGCGGAAGCAGATGTGATGTAGCCCCTCGCCGCGCGTCGCGATGAACTTCGAGATGACGTCGCCGCCCAGCCCCTCGAGCAGTTCGACCTTAACGCCGCCGGCGTCGAAGAAGACGACTTTAAGGCTGCGTTCCGTCAGGACCTCTACGCCGTCGCCGGCCAGCCCGAGAGCGTCGCCGTAGAGCCGTGCCGCGGCGCTCGCGTCCTTGACGGCGATGCCGACGTGGTCCAGCGTCGCGCCCGTAACTTTCACGCGCCGCCTCGCGTGTTGTCGTGTTCGCCCCACACGTCGCGCAGCGCGTCCGAGACCTCGCCGACCGTTGCGCCGGCCTCGACGCACGCGACCGTCGCCTCCATCAGCGGCGCGTCGTCCTCGGCCGCGGCCGCCGCCAGCGCGGCCAGCCGCTCGGTGACGCGCCCTTGGTCCCGGCGCTGGCGATACGCCGCGAGCTCGGCGCGCCGCTCACGCTCGACGCTCGGGTCCACCCGCAACGTCTCGAGCCGCGGCGGCGGCGCCGCCGCGTAGGCGTTCACGCCCACGATAACGCGGTCCTTCTTCTCGACTTCCTTCTGATATTCGTAGGCGCTTTGGGCGATTTCGTCCGCGAAGAAGCCGGTCTCCACCGCCCGGGCCGCGCCGCCCAGCGCGTCGATCGTCCGCAAATATTCCTCCACCCGCGCTTCGACTTCGTTCGTGAGGGTCTCGACGTAGTAGGAGCCGCCCAGCGGGTCCGCGGTGTCGGCGACGCCGCTCTCGTGCGCGATTATCTGTTGGGTGCGGAGCGCGATGAGCGCGGCTTCCTTGGTGGGCAGAGCCAGCGCCTCGTCGCGGGAGTTGGTGTGGAGCGATTGCGTCCCGCCCAGGACCGCGGCCAGCGCCTGCAGCGCGACCCGCACGACGTTGTTCTGGGGCTCCTGTGCCGTCAGCGTGCAGCCGGCGGTCTGCGTGTGAAAGCGTAGCATAAGCGAGCGCGGGTTGGCGGCGCGGAAGCGTTCGGCCATCAACCGGCACCAGATGCGGCGCGCCGCGCGGAACTTCGCGACCTCCTCCAGCAGGTTGTTGTGCGCGCCGAAGAAGAAG
>CAZJNB010000092.1:0-7754 GCA_964547385.1 uncultured bacterium | reverse complement strand
GATCGACGAGGTCCTCGCGCTGGGCCTGCCGGTCGATATGATCGCGCCCAGCCACGGCGTCATCTGGCGCGAGAACCCCCTCGAGATCGTGGAGAAGTATAAGGAATGGGCGGCTCAGGTCCCGGAAGCGCGCGCGGTGATACTCTACGATACGATGTGGCAGGGAACGCGCTATATGGCCGACGCCGTCGCCGCCGGCCTCGCGGCCGCGGGCGTCCCCTATAAAATATTCTACGCGCCGCGAGCGGACCGCAACGACGTCTTGACCGAGGTATTTCGGGCGAAGGCGGTCATCATCGGCTCGCCGACCGTCAACCGGGGATACATCCCGACGCTGGGCGAATATATGCGGGATTTGCGAGGCCTCGGCTTCAAGAATAAAATCGGCGCCGCGTTCGGCTCTTACGGGTGGAGCGGCGAGGCGGTTAAGGAGCTCGAGGAGCACCTGGCGGCGTGCGGAATCGACGTAGCGGCGCCGGGCGTCCGGGCGAAGTGGCAACCTACGCCCGAGGACCTGGCCGCGTGCCGCGACCTCGGCGGCGCCGTCGCCCGGGCTATAAAAGCGGCTTAGTCGGCCGGAGGTGGCGTGCGATGAGCGCGGCGTTCAATCCCAAGTGCCTGTTCCACCTGAGTTACGGCCTCTACGTCGTTACGTCGTGCGCCGGCGGCAAGAAGAACGGCCAGGTCGCGAACGCGGTCTTCCAGGTTACCGCGGAGCCGCCGCGCCTCGCTGTTAGCTTGAACAAAAAGAACCTCACCCACGAATATATCGCCGTCAGCGGCGTCTTCGGCGTCTCCGTTTTGGAGGAGGAGACGCCGATGGCGTTCATCGGCCTCTTCGGCTTCAAGTCCGGCCGCGACGTAGACAAGTTCGCCGACGTGGCTTTTAGGGAAGGGACGTTGGGTTGTCCTTTGGTCACCGCGAACGCGCTGGCGGTGATGGAGGCCAAGGTTATCGCCCAACTCGACGTGGGGACCCATACCCTATTTATCGGCGATGTCGTCGTCGGCGAGGTCCTAAAAGAAGGCACGCCGCTGACGTACGCCTGTTATCACGAGACGAAGAAGGGGAAGGCGCCCGCGACGGCCCCCACGTTCCGCGGCGCGACGCCGGCCCCGCAAACCGAAAGGGGTGACGAGTCGATGCAAAAGTACGTATGCGCGGTATGCGGCTACGTCTACGACCCGGCGGCCGGCGACCCGGAAAACGGCGTGGACGCCGGCACCGCCTTCGAGGCCTTGCCCGATAACTGGGTATGCCCGGTCTGCGGCGCCGCTAAGGACCAGTTTGCGCCCGAGGAATAGCGCCGCCGAGAGGCGGATTATAACGAAGTATCGTTGCCTGGCGTGCGAATACGTCTACGACCCGGCGGCCGGCGACCCGGAAAACGGCGTGGACGCCGGGACGCCGTGGGAGGATGTCCCCGACGACTGGGTCTGCCCGCTCTGCGGCGTCGGCAAGGGCCTGTTCGAGGCGGTGGCGTAGCGGAAGAGGCGAGCGGCGCGAAAGCCTCGTCAAATTTCCTTTGACATTGTAGGGTAATTATTATAATATCCCCCGATGGACCTAGGCCTTGTCGGCCTGCCGAACGTTGGCAAGTCCACGCTCTTTAATGTCTTGACCGGTTGCGGCGCCGCGGTGGGGCCCTACCCTTTCACCACCGTGGAGCCCAATAAGGCCGTGCTGCCGGTCCCCGATCCCCGTCTCGAGGAGTTAGCAACGCTGGTGGGGGCGGTGGAGGCGCGGCCCGCGCGCCTCCGCGTCGTCGACATCGCCGGCTTAGTTGAGGGCGCCCACGTCGGCCTCGGCCTCGGCAACCGCTTCCTCGCGCACGTACGCGAGATGGACGCGCTCCTCTACGTCGTGCGCCTCTTCGCCGCGAAGGACGTGGCTTTCGCCGGGCGCGAAAAGGCGCCCGTGGGCCTCGACGGCGTCGCCGAAGTCGAGACGCTGACGACGGAGCTCTGCCTTGCGGACGTCGCGACCGTAGAGCGGCGCTTGGCGAAGACGCGCCGCGCGGCCAAGGGAAAGAAGGGGACGCCCGAAGAGTTGGCCGGCCTCGAGAAGTTCCGGGAGGCTCTCGACGGCGGGACACCTATAAGGGCGCAGGCGCTGGATGATGAGGAACGCTGTCTGGCGCGGGAGCTGTGTATGTTGACCGCGAAGCCCGCGCTCTACGTTGGCAACCTGGCGCAGCCGGGCGACGCCGCGGGCGAGGCGGCGTTCGCCGAGCTGACGCGTCGGGGCGAGGAGGACCGGACGGCCGTCGTCGGCACTTACGCCAAATTGGAGGCAGAGCTCGGTGAGCTCGGCGGCGAAGAGGAAGCGGAACTGCGGGCCGCATACGGTATGAAGGCTCGGGGCCGCGACGACCTCCTCGCCGCGAGCGCGGCGCTCTTGGGCCTTGTTACGTTCTACACGGTGGAGGGGACGATCGCGAGCGCCTGGCAAATCCCGGCGGGAACGACGGCCCGCGGCGCCGCGGCAAAAGTCCATACGGACCTCGGCGAAAAGTTTATTCGGGCGGAGGTTGTGGGTACGGAGGAACTTATTAGCTACGGCTCTATGAAAGCGGCGCGGGCCGCGGGCGCCGTACGGACCGAAGGCCCGGCGTACGTAGTCGCCGACGGCGACGTTATTACTGTAAAGCACGGCGCATGAACGCCGGGCGCGAGGAGGAGAGACGCAGTTGAGACCTTTCGAGATGTTGGTAATGATAAAGCCGGCTATGCCGGAAGAAACCTTGGCGGGTTGCCGCGGCCGTATCGAGGGATGGCTGGCGGAAGCCGGCGGCCAGCTCGAGGAGGTCGTCGACGTAGGGGAGCTACCTCTCGCCTATGAAGTGGCCAAACAGAGCCGTGGCCATTTCCTCTTGTTCTGGCTCAACGGCCCCGCGGCGTTGCCGGCGGCTATCGCCCAACGCGTCCGCGTCGACGAGGAAATTCTGCGTCACCTCATCGTAGCGCGGCATCCGGCGGCGACTAAGACGGTGAAGCCGGCGGCGGAGAGGAAGAGTGATGGTAAGAGGCGTAAATAGGATAGTCCTGATGGGCAACCTGGCGACCGACCCGGAGCTCCGTTATACGCCCAAGGGAGACCCGGTGGCGACGTTTCGACTTGCGGTCAACCGGGGTCGCCGCGACGCGGACGGCGAGTTCAAGGAAGAGACAATGTTCGTTACGGTCGTCGCCTGGAGCAAGACCGCGGAGCTATGTACCCAATACTTAAACAAAGGCCGGGGCGTATTGGTGGACGGCCGGTTGAATATCAGGGACTACGAGAAAGAGGGCGAACGCAAGTGGGTTACGGAAGTAGTGGCCAACCGCGTCGTCTTCTTGGGCGGCCCGGGCGTGGCGCGCGAGGCGGCCGGCGGCGGCCCGAGCGCGGACGACGTCCCGTTCTATTAAAAGAAGGCCGCACGTGAGTTTATTTCGCGAGGTGAGCTTATGCCGAAAGTGAAGATCCGCCGACCGCCGCGTGACCGCAAGTGCCGTTTCTGCGAGGACCACGTGGAACATATCGACTATAAAGAAGTGAATCTCCTGCGCCGGTATACGAGCGACAAGGCTAAAATGAAGCCGCGCCGTTCCACCGGCGTCTGTGCTCCCCACCAACGCAAATTGGCCCGGGCGATAAAGCGCGCCCGCTTTATGGGCCTTTTGCCGTACGTCCGCGAGCTTTATCGCTAAGGCGGGAGGAGGGACGCCGGGGTTATGGAACTACTCCTGTTAAAAGACGTCGAGAAGTTGGGCCGGCGGGGCGCCGTCGTGCAAGTCGCCCGGGGTTACGCGCGTAATTACCTCCTGCGCCGCGGGTTGGCGATTCCGGCCACGCCGAAGAACAGAGCCGCGGCCGCGGCCGCGATCGCGCGCGAAAGCACGCGGCGCGACCTTGACCGCGAACAAGCGAGCGAAGTGGCGGCGCGCCTGAGCAACGTCGCCCTCACCTTTACCAAACGCTGTAACGAAAAGGGCGAGCTTTACGGCGGCGTCACCGCCGCGGAAATCGTCGCCGCCCTCGCCGAGCACGGCTTCGACATCGGTAAAAATCAGGTCTCTTTCGACGAGCCGGTTACCCGCGTGGGGCTCTTTATGGCGCGCGTCAAGCTCGCCGGCGACGTCGAGGCTCCTATCCCGCTTACGGTCCTTCGCAGCGAGGAATAATCGCTATGGGCCCGCCGCGGGAGTATCCGAAAAATATCGCCGCGGAGCGCGCCGTGCTCGGCGCGATGTTGCTCGACCGGGGTTCGCTCCACGAAGGCGTGGACCGGCTCGCCGTGGAACACTTTTTCGCGCCGGGCCACCGTGAGGTCTACGCCTGCCTGGTAGACCTCTATCGCGACGGGGCCGAGGTCGATACCTTGACCATAGCCGACGCCCTCAAACGTCGGGGTAACCTGGCGAAGACCGGCGGGATGGAATATATTCTCTCCCTCGTCGAGGACATTACTACCGTCGCCGCCTTTTCTCATCACCTCCGCTTGGTCGAAGAGAAGTACCTTCTCCGCTCCCTGATAGACGTCTCCATCGACATCGCGGAACGCGCCAGCACCGAGCGGGATACGCCGGACTTATTGCTCGACGAGGCCGAGGCCAAGGTCTTCAGCATCGCCGAGGGCCGTATCAGGCGGGATTTCGTGGCCGTCGGCGACGTAGTGGGCGGCGTTTTCGACGCCATCGAGGCGCGCGCCAAACGGCAGGAGTATATCTCCGGTCTCGAAACCGGCTATCTCGAGATAGACGACCTTACCGGCGGCCTTCAAAAACAGAACCTTATCATCTTGGCGGCGCGCCCGGGCATTGGTAAAACCTCGCTCGCCCTCAACGTGGCGCAGAACCTCGCCGTCGACCGCGGCGTTCCGGTGGCCATTTTCTCGTTGGAGATGTCGCGCGAAGCGGTGGCGCAACGTCTCCTCTGCGCCGTCGCCCGCGTCGATTTGACCGCGGTACGTTCCGGCCGTATGAACGCGCGGATGTGGGAGAAGTTGACGGAAGCCGTCAATACCCTCACGGGCGCGCCGTTGTTCGTCGACGACTCGCCGGCGCTCAACATCTTGGAGGTGCGCGCCAAGGCGAGGCGTATCAAGGCGCGGCACGACGTCCAATTGATAATAATCGATTACCTCCAGATGATGCACGGCTACGGTCGCTTTGAGAACCGCCAGACCGAGATCGCCGCGGTCTCCTCCTTTTTGAAAGCCTTGTCCAAGGAGCTCGATGTCCCGGTTCTGGCCTGTGCCCAGCTCAGCCGGGCGGTCGAGCGCCGCGTATCCGGCGAACCCCAGCTCTCCGACCTCCGCGAATCCGGCGCTATCGAACAGGACGCCGACGTCGTGATGTTTCTCCACCGTCCCGACGAAGGTCGCAACGGCGACGGCGCTCACGCGGAATACGTCGAGACCGACGTTATCCTGGCTAAACAGCGTAACGGGCCTACCGGCCGCGCCAAGCTAGTGTTTCTACGCAAGTTCACCCGTTTCGAAAGACCGTCGGCGCGCGAGGACGCCCCCGGGCCGGCCGCGGCGGCCGAGCGAACGGAGTTCTGAACGGCGTGCCGCGGGCCCGCCAAAGCGACGAGAAGGAACGTGTGCCCGGGGCGGCGCGCCAGGAGGCCGCCGCGGCTACACGCCCTTTTGACGGCCGTCCCCTCGCCGACGGCGACCTGTGGCAGAATCGCGTCTACGTGGATGTGGATGCCTTTGCCCGGAACGTCCGCGCCGTCCGTCGTCGCGTCGGGCGGCACCGGGAACTACTCGCGGTTGTGAAGGACGACGCCTACGGCCACGGCGCCGTTGAACTCAGCCGTGTCGCGGTCGCGGAAGGCGTGGACGTCCTCGGCGTCGTGAACGTGGAGGAGGCACGGGCCCTCCGTATCGCCGGCATTACCTCCCCCCTTCTCGTCTTGGGTATTACCGCGCCCGCGGGCGCGGCCGAGATTCCCCGGTGGGGTTTGTGGACCGTCGTGTGCCAGCTTGAGTTCGCGGAGGCGCTCGAGCGAGGCGCCCACGACGCGCGCCAGCGGGTTCCGGTCTTCGTGAAGGTGGATACGGGTATGGGCCGCTTGGGCTTGGCGCCGCGCGACGTCCCGCGCTTCTGCGAACGCGTGCGTAACCTCCGATACCTGTCGCTCCAGGGACTCATCACCCATTTGCCGAACGCCGACGCCGCGGATAAGGACTTTGCCCGCGAACAGATTGGCGTGTTCACCGCGCTCGTCGACGAGTGCCGGGACCGCGGCTTGCCTCTGGCTCGGAACCACCTGGCCAACAGCGCCGCGATCCTCGACCTTCCCGAGAGTTATTTAGGTATGGTTCGCGCCGGGATAATTTTATACGGCGTATATCCCTCGTCGCACGTCCGCCACGAACTCTCCTTAGAGCGGGTGATGGCGTATCGGACGCCCGTTATTTACGCCAAGGAGCTCGCCGCCGGCGCCAGCGTCTCCTACGGCCGGGCGTATAGCCTCGAGGAAGCGAGTACGATCGCGACGACGCCTTTAGGCTATCGCCATGGCTACCACCGGCTGCTCTCTAACCGGGCGGAAGGCCTCTGGCGCGGACGCCGCGTGCCCGTCGCCGGGGCGGTGTGTATGGATATGAGTATGTTCGATTTGGGCCGGGGCGCGAGGCCTCTCCTCGGCGAGGAGATAACCATCCTCGGGCCGGACGGCGACGAGGAGATAACCGCCGAGGAGCTCGCGGCGCACGCCGAGACGATTCCGTATGAAATTATTACGTCTCTCGGGATGAGGTCGCGGCGCTATTATTTGAGGGCCGGGCGGCTCTACGCCGAGGCCGCGGCGCGTCGGGCCCTCAGCGGCCAGTATTGCTGATGGCGGACCGCTCCCTAACGCCGCCGCCAAAGGTTTAACTTTGCTCCCCCTCGCCCTAACCGCTGGCGCGGCCGCTTCGTTGGCGGTTCTCCTTTACCATTATATCGGCTACCCGCTCCTCCTTCGCGTCCTCACCCTCGGCGCGCGGCCGCGGTCGCCGGAACCGTCGGCGTCGCCCTCTACCCTTTCCGTAATTATCCCTTGCCATAATGAAGCGGCGGCCCTCGCCGCGAAATTGGTGGACCTTCGCGCCGCCGATTATCCCCCCGAGAAAGTGGAGGTTGTCGTGGTATCGGACGGCTCGGACGACGACACCGAGGCCGTCGCGGCGCGGGCGCCGGGCGTCCGCGTGATTTCGTGGCGGGAGCGTCGGGGCAAGCCCGCGGCCCTCAACGCGGCCGTGCGCGCCGCCGGCGGCGAGGTCTTGGTCTTCACCGACGCCAACGCCCGGCTCGACGCGGCGACGTTACGGGAACTCGTCGCGCCCTTCGCGGACGCCGCGGTCGGCGCTGTGTGCGGCGAACAGGTCATTAGCGCCGGCGCGGCCGGCGAGCGCTTCTATTGGCGTTACGAAAGTTATATCAAGAGGCTTGAAGCGGCGTTAGGCTCGCCGGTGGGCGCGGACGGCTCGCTCTACGCGGTCCGGCGGGAGCTTTACGTGCCGGTTCCGGAGGGCCGGCTTATTATGGACGACCTCTTTGTCTCGCTCGCGGTAGTTGCCGCCGGCCGCCGGCTGGCCTACGCGCCGGCGGCGGTCGCCTACGAGGAGGCCTTGGCCGACGCCGGCCGGGAGTTTCGGCGGAAGGCGCGGATTATGGCCGGCTCGATTTCGGCGCTCGCCGCCGTAGACGTGCGTATATGGCGCCGGCTCGGGTGGCAGCTATTCTCTCATAAAATCCTCCGGTGGTTAGGCCCGGTTTTC
>CAZJNB010000091.1:0-7760 GCA_964547385.1 uncultured bacterium | reverse complement strand
ATCTCGCTGAACGGCGTCAGGATATTGGCATAGTAGCGGAGCGCCTCCGCGAACAACTCGTGCCGGTCGACCTCGTCGTTGAAGCGGCCGGCGGTAGCGTAGTGCTGGCCGAAAGCATCGTTAGAAAACAATAAGTTCTTGCCGGCGAGGTAGGTGAACATCGAATCGGGCCAGTGGAGCATCGGCGCCTCGACGAAAACTAAATCGTTCTTGCCGATGTTTATCCGGTCGCCGGTGCCGACGGCCCGGAAGTTCCACGATTGATGGTAATGGCCCGGGATACTTTCCAAACCCCGCTTCGATACCACTACTTCGGCGTCGGGGCAGAGCCGCATAATCGCCGGGAGGCCGCCGGAGTGGTCCGGCTCCGCGTGGTTCGCGACGACGATGTCAATTCGGCCCGGGTCCACGACGTCGCGGACGTTCTCCACGAAGTCGTCCGCGAATGGGCCCCATACCGTATCCACCAGGACCGTCTTCTTATCGCGTATAAGGTAGGAATTATACGTCGAGCCGCGCGGCGTCGACAGCTCGTAGCCGTGGAAGTGGCGCAGGGCCCAGTCCACGACGCCGACCCAAAAGACGCCTTCGGTTATCTCGGTTACCATTCTTTCCGCCTCCACATATGAACGCCATCCCTTGGGCTAACTCCTCTCTACCGCGGCGGCGACGAGCGAGCATACCTTCTCTAAAAAACCGGCGTCCGCGGGCGTGAAGGGTGTCACCCTATGAGAATCTATATCGAGCTCGCCCCATACCTCGCCGCCGACGAGGACCGGGACTACGACCTCGGCCCGGACCGCCGGGCTACACGCGAGGTAATTGCCCTCGCGCGATACGTCCGGAACGACGAACGTCCGCCTGGTCTCGGCCGCGCGGCCGCAGATACCCCGGCCGAACGGGATGCGGCGATGTTCGGTGGGCGCGCCGCTGAAAGGCCCGAGCACGAGCTCCCCCGGCCTCTCGCCATCGACAAGGTAAAAACCGACCCAATCGTAATGGCGGACCTCCGCCCGTAAGAGGTCGCAAATCTTTTGGAGGTTGGCCCGCAACGTGCCTTCGGCCGCGAGCGCCGTCTCGATTACGGCCAATAGCCGCGCGAACGTCTCGTCTCTACTCGTCATCGGTGCCGCCGGCCCCCGCGCACGCTGACCGTAGTTCTTCCCACGTCCGAAACGCGCGCCGAAGCTGGGGAATAGTTACGGAGCCGCCCACTACGAGGCCGACGGCGAGCGCCTCCTCGAGCTCGGCGTCGCTCACGCCCTCCTCGTTACATCGTCTTAGATGATACCCAACGCAATCGTCACAGCGTAGAACGAGCGACGCTACCAAGCCCAGAAGTTCCTTCGTCTTCGCCCCCAGCGCGCCCTCGCGGTAGACGTCCCCGTCGATACGGAAGAAGCGCTTCATCTCCCGGCCGGCGTATCGCATTACCCGCCGGTGGAGCTCCTCCCGCTCGGCCGCGAACCTCTCGACGTCGCCGGCGTCCACGAACGACCTCCCACTACGCCTTGTAGCCGGCCGCCTCCGCCGCGGTGAACTCTACGCCCAAGCCGGCGGCGATGCGGTTGGCAAAGTTGAAGTAGGCCGTAATCATATTGGCGTCGAGGATTTCGCGGTCGCTGAAGCCGTGGTCCCGGAGAGCCGCCGCGTCCTGCGCGGCCATTTCGGCCGGCTCCCGCGTCAACTTCTCGGCGTAGGCCGCGAGCGCTCGCTCTCGAGCCGAAAGCTCGGCGTTGCGCCAATCCCGCGCCGCCGCGGCCACCCGCTCGTCATCCTTCCAATAAAAATTCAACGCGGTACCGTGGTGGCGCGCGCAATAAGCGCAACCGTTGGCCGCGGAGACGACGACGCCGATAAGCTCACGCTCGGGCCGGCTCAGCGGCGAGGCGCCGAACATTAACGTAACATAAAGCTCCAGGTGCTTCAACATCGCCGCGGCGTTGAGCCCCTGGACCTTCATAATGTTGGAGAGCTTACCGCGTTCCCGAGCTACGCGGGCGAACGCCTCTTTCGCCGGGCCACCGGCGTCGCTCTCCTCAATAACTTTTATCCACGCCATAACGTTACGCCGCCGGCGTACTGGGCCAGGCCACGCTACGCCCCGGCCGCTATTCGACTTCGACGAACTTATCGGCCGGCGCGCCGCATATCCCGCACGGCGCCTCCGGCTTGCCGAAGACGAGGTTGCCACATACGGGGCAGAGGTAGACGGCGGCGGCGCCCAGGTCCTTTCCGCCCTTCACGGCGGCCAACGCGTCGCCGTATAACTTCGCGTGGCGCTCCTCCGCGCCGAGCGCGAGCTCAAACGTCGCCGCCGCGGCGTGGCCCTCCTCGCACGCGGCCGCCACCATCGCCGGATACATCTCGGCGTATTCGTAGGTCTCCCCCGCCTTCGCCGCGGCGAGGTTCTCCGCGGTCGACTTCACCGCGCCCATATGCCGCAGGTGCGCGAGCGCGTGGACCGTCTCGGCCGCCGCCGCGGCGCGGAAGAGCTTGGCGACCGCGGGAAAACCATCCTCGCCGGCCTTCTTCGCGAACGCGAGGTATTTACGGTTAGCCTGGCTCTCGCCGGCGAACGCGGCCTGAAGGTTTTCTGGAGTCTTGCTCATAAGTTATCACTCCTATAGCCATAGCGGCAAGTTATTTTATACTATTTTGAAATCTTGGAAGTCAAACATAAAGCCCGTGCCGCCGGCGTAGTCGAGCTCGGCCTGGACGATCGCGGTGTGGCCGTCCTCGATCTCCGCGAACCGCGCGAAGAAGGGGCGCGCCGCCGCCGGCAACTCCGCAACCATCCTCTGGTAAAAATCGCTCGCGTCCGTCTCCATCCGAAGCGCCCGGCGCAACATCTCCACCTCGCCGCCGCGGACCCGGCCGGCTCCTTCTCCCTTAAGTTCTTTGACGCCCGCCGCTATGGCCGCCCGAGACGGAACCGCCGTCGCCAACCCCTCGGCGGTAACGGCGCCGGTCCGTTGCCACGCCGTTAAGCGGCTCTGGAGGTATTCGACGTGGTGTTGTTCTTCGGCGGCGAGGACGCCGAACACCTTTCTCCCCACGACGGTCGCGGCGGTCCCCGCCATCACAATGTAGGCGTCGCGCACCTCTTTCTCGAACGCGAGGGCAGTGGTGAGCGCTTCCTCGACGGTCATAATACGCTTCCTCCTATGCTTGGGCCGGCGGCGGCGTGAACACCCGGGCGCCGAGGTCCGCGTCGAGGATAAACAACGCGCTCCCGGCGGCGCCGCCCAACTTCAACTTCTGGCGCACCGCCTCCGCGGACGCTTCCTCCTCCACCTGTTCCGCGACGAACCACCGGAGAAAGTTGTCCGTCGCGTGGTCTTTCTCCGCCGCCGCCAGGTCCACGAGGTCGTTGATAAGGCCCGTTACCTTCTGTTCGTGTTGCAGGACGTGGTTAAAAACGGCGCTGGGCGAATCCCACTCGGCGGGCGGACCTTCTATGGGCGCGAGGCGAACGCGGCCGCCGCGCTCGTTAACGAAATCGTAGAACTTCGTCGCGTGGGAAAGCTCTTCTTGCACCTGCACCCGCATCCAATTCTCGAAGCCGGCCAGGTTCGCGGCCCGGAAATAGGCCGCCATCGCGGCGTAGAGGTACGCCGAGTAGAGCTCGGCGTTGAGTTGAGCGTTGAGGGCCTCTTGTATCTTGTCGCTCAGCATAGCCGTCTAACCCTTCCACAAGCCGTGGAGGTTGCAGTAGGCGCGCGCCGTTACTTGCTCGGCGTCGATGCAGAACGTGGCCTCGGGCGCGTCGCCCGGCGCCAAGAACGTCCGATACGCGTTCCCGTCCGCGACGATCTCGAGCCACTCGATGTAGTGTTCGGCCGTCATCGGGTGCGCGACGCTACCTACCTTAACTTTGATGCCGTGTTCGGCCTTCTCGATAACCGGCACGTGTTTCTCGACCGCGGCGTCCGTCGCGTTCTCCTCGTAGAGCTTCATCGGCTCGCCGCAACACACGAGCTCGCCGCCGCCCTCGTGGAGGACCTCGACGATATGCCCACATAGTTCGCACTTGAATATCTGTAACCTCGTAGCCATCTCATCGCTCCCTTCCGCCCGGGGCGGGTTTTCCCTCGGCCCCGGACCTATAATATCCTACTCGGCCGGCGCCCAAAAACACCTCTGGGGCGAGACGACCTTCCCGGCCTTCTTCAACGCCTGGAGCGTCCGGGAGACCTCGGCCTTCGGAAGGCCCGTCGCCGCGGCGACGTCGCCCGGGCGCATCGGCCGGCCGGCCTTTTTCATCGCTTCCAGGACCTTCGCCTCGATATCCGCCATATCCCTCCTCCTCCGGGTTAGAGGACCTTGTCTCTCGTTTCGAGGATACCCGGCGCGGACGCCCCCTCGGCGACGACGTCGAGTAGGTCCCCCAACGCCTCCGAGCCGCCGAAGAAATCCGGCGGGATGTTAATATTGTGGTCGTCGAGGGCGCTCGAGAACAGAAACTTGATGTCGGCCAAATCGGCCGCCGGCGCGTTCCGCTCGACCGCTTTCCAGACGTACATCGCGCCGTCGGCGGACATAACCTTGAGGTCCGTTATGGTATCGCCGGCGAACCTAAACGGCGTCGTAAAGTCGCCGGTCCGCTTGAGCTGTGCCAATACGTCCCGGTGGACGTCGGCGTATTTGTCTCGCAGGCCGTCGAGGAACGAGACCAGCGCCGCGACCGACAACTCTTTCTCCGCGTCCTGGACCTCGACGAGGTCGACGCCTACGTCCAGCCGCGAAAGCCTCGTGAGAAACTCCGTTACGTTTTCGCCGCGGACGACGTCGCCGTGTTGCGGCGCGATCACTTTCGGGAACGGCTCGAGCTCGGTTATCCGGTCGACCGTCGCTTGAACCGCTTTCTGCGCGGGCATATATATCTGATGGAACAAGGATATCCCCTCCCACGACGCGTCGTCGGCGTATATGCCCGGGCCCTTCCGCGTATTGAGGCCGCCCAAGAAGTCGCCGCTGAAGAGAACGCCGCTCTCGTAGTCGTAGAGCATCATCGCGCCGCGGAAGTGGCAGTAGGTCGCGGCAATCGGCAGAATCTTATGTCCCGTCCGCCGCACGTGCAGGACGTCGGCGGCCTTGTTCTCTAATTGATAGAACCGGGCCTCCGGAATCCCGAGCATCCGGATTAACCGCCACGAGTCCACCGACGCGAGGACGAAAGACTTCGGCGCGTTCGCGAGGATGAGGTTCACGTTCGAGACGATGTCCGGGTCCTGGTGGCTGAGGAAAACGAGGTGGACGTTCTGGATGCCGCCGATAACTTCGGTAAGCGCCGCGGTCAACGCGGCGACGTCCGGCTTCGTCCCCGGGTCGAAGAGCATATTCACCGGCGGCCCGTCGGCGCCGACGAACCTTTTAATATAGATGTTACGGTGGAAGTCTTCCTCGGCGCTCTTTAGGAGGTAGAATTCCTTGCCTACTTCGTAGATTTCGGGCTTAGCCATGCCGCTCCTTCCCGGCGTTCGCGCCGGTACCTTAATTACGGTTTCAATTGTCGCCGGGCCTCTCCGCGTTCTCGCGCTTAGGCGCACGTAGGCGAACGGCACGGCTTCCAGAGAGCGGCGTAGCTTACTATATTACGCGTCGCGAGCGCCTTGACCTAAGTCAAACAACTTCACGCCAACGTTACGGACCGACGTGGATATCGGGCCAGGCCGCGTCGAAAGCCTCAAAACGTTTCGCGTTCGCGCGTTCGATTTCGAGCAAGCGGTAGTGCCCCTCCTCCATAGACGCGATATAGAATATCTTGTTGCGCGTCGCCTCGTCGCCGTAGCGACCGGCGAGGCCACGGTAGAAGTCGCAGGCCGCCTGCTCCGCCGCCATTGCCTGCTCGAGGACCGCGCTCAACGGCGTATCGCCCCCTTCCACCTTCACTTCCGGGAGCGGGACAACGCCTTCCGCCGGCAACTCTATCTCTTGGCCCGGGAAATCTTTAACGTATTGCCCCTCGAAATACCGCCGGTGCTTCTCCTCTTCGCCCGCGAGAAAAGCCAACCGGTCTTTAAGCATCGCGTTCTTCACGCGGGCCGCGAGGCCCCGGTAGACCGCCTTCGCCTCCACCTCGGCCTTCATCGCCGTAAGCAGTAACTCGTCCAGCTTAAAATTCCTCACATCCATCTCGGGCATCGGGCCTCACCTCCACCGGGGACCTCCCTCAGTAATACCCGTCTATTATACGCGCGAGTTTTTCGCCGTCCACCGGTTGACGGGCCAGCGGTCCCGCCGCGGCCATAGGAAACTGGTCCTCGAACGAACGCCGGTCTTTGCGGAACAGCACGCCGAGAGGTATCCTATCGCCCCACTCGAACGCCTTGGCGAGCGCGCGGGTGAAATCGCGGGCGTCATAATCATCCGGTAGGGCGTAACAACGCTTTTGGAACCAGGCGAACGTGTTGACTTTGTTGAACGAGACGCACGGCTGGAGGATGTCCACCAGCGAGAAGCCGCGGTGCTCCACGGCCTCTTTTATCAAAGCCGTCAAATGCTCCCGCGCGCCGGTAAAGCCGCGCGCCACGAACGAGGCCCCCATCGTTATAGCTACCGCGACGGGGTTGAAGGGTTCGGCGGTGGGGCCGTGCGGTTGAGCCTTAGTAACGAAGCCCGCGCCGGACGTGGGACTAACCTGGCCTTTCGTAAGGCCGTAGACGAGGTTGTTGTGGACGAGCATCGTTACGTCTACGTTACGGCGTATCGCCGCCAGGAAGTGGTTGCCGCCCTCGCCGTAACAGCAACCGTCGCCGCTCTGGACTATGACCTTTAGGTCCGGGTGGGCGAGCCGGGCGCCGGTGGCGACCGGCAGGGAGCGACCGTGTAGGCCGTTGAATACGTTGGCGTAGAGGTAATGGGGCGCCTTGGCCGCCTGGCCTATGCCCGAGACGAAAAGGACCTGGCGCGGCTCCAGCTCCGCCGCCGCCAGGGCGCCCTTCACAGCCTCGAGTAGCGGGAAGTTCCCACAGCCGGGGCACCACGCGGTCTCGAATACGCCGTAGTCTTCTTTAGCAACCATCGTCGTCGAAATCCTAAGCCACGTGTTCCAATATGTATTCGGGCGTAAGCGGTAAGCCGTCGTAACGGCTTACGTGTTCCACCGACGCCCGCGCCGCCGCCGCCAACAACCGCGCGAACTGGCCGGTAGCGTTGCCTTCTACGCATATTACCCGCGCCGCGCCGCGAAATTCGCCCGCGAGGCCCGTAGCCGGTAGCGGCCACACCTGGGAGAAATGGAGCGCGCCGGCCTCAATCCCCTTTGCGGCCAGCGCCGCCGCCGCTTCGGCGACCGCGCCCTTAGCCGACCCCCACGAAACGAGCAGTACCGCGGGCGCCGCGGCGCCCTCGTACGTCGGCGGCGTTATCTCCCGCGCCAACCCGTCGGCCTTACTAAGCCGCTTCCTTACCATCCGCACGCGCGCGGCGAGGTCTTCCGTAAGGTGGCCGTCTTCGGTATGTTCGTCGCTATCAGCAACGACCAGGCCCGCCGCGTCGCCCGGCAGGAACCGGGGCGAGACGCCGCCGTCGGCCGCGGCGTAACGCTGGTACGGCGTCTCGTAGGCCGAGGGCGGCCGGTAGGAACCTATGGCTTCCAGTTCCGCGGCCGGGAACGGCGCCACCGCTCCCAGCGAGTCCGCGAGGAACTGGTCGGTCAGAACGAACACCGGCCCCTGGTATTCCTGCGCCAGCCAAAACGCCTTGCGCGTGAGGTAGAAGCATTCCTCCACCGTCCCGGGCGCGAATATCACCCG
>CAZJNB010000090.1:0-7936 GCA_964547385.1 uncultured bacterium | reverse complement strand
CGTAACTTCATTCGCCGCGGGCGTGAAGTGCCACCGTTGTATCGCCCGCGTAAGCGCGATCGCGAGGGCGGCGTAATTTACGGTGGAGGCGACGACCTCCACGCCGGCGACGTCGCCCGAGGCGAGGATCGTAAAACGCACGGTGAGCTTGCCGTTCGCGGTGGGGAAGCGGTTGAGATAATTTTCGTAAATCTTTTCGAGGTCCCGCTTCTTAATTTCGACTTCAGCCTGGATGTCGTCGGCGGTGCGTTCGGCGCCGGCCGTCATCGTGGGCGAGGCCTTGGTCCGTTCGGCGACCTCGACGGTAGTCGCGAGGGTTACGGCGGCGCGGGCGAAGTCGTTAGCCGGGGAGACGCGGCCTTCGTCTTTATTGAGGAGGAAAATCATCTCGGCGCTCGCGGCGTCGAGGAGGAACGTGAAGCGAACGTCGTAGTGCCCGGGCAACTTCTCGGTCGCGTACCACCCGAGGCGCTGGACGGCGCGACCCTGCGCCTCGAAGCCCAACAGCAGGCTATCGGTAGCGCGGTCGATATCCATATAGTAGCCGTCGCCCTGCCAGCTCTTGACGATCGCGACGGCTTCGTCCTCGCCCGCGGCCCACGCGCCGGGCGCCGTCGCCAATACGGCCACAGTCAATACGATAATTGCCGCTCGTGCCACGGCCTATTATAGAATAAAACCGCAAGTAGGGTAATAAAAAACGCCGCCGGCGGCGACGGTGGCCGGCGGGTACCACGGCGTCAGAACTCTTGCGGCAACGCGAGTATCTGCTCGTAGTTGAATACCGGGCCGTCCTTACATACGTACGTCGCGCCGATGTTACAGCGGCCGCATTTCCCCAGGCCGCACTTCATCTTCATCTCGAGCGTCGTCCATATCTGCTCCGGGCCGAACGAGAGGCTCTCGAGGAGCGTCTTCGCGACCAGTTTTATCATAATGGGCGGGCCGCAGGTGACGACGACGCGGCCCGCGGCCGAGGGCCGTTCCTCCTCGATGATAGGCGGTACGAACGACGTGCGGCCGCGCCACCCGGGTATGGCTTCCCCCTGGCATACCGGGTCGAGAGCTAATATGACGTCGACGTCGTCGCGCCCCTCGAGCTCGGTGATCTCCCGTTCATAGACGAGCTCGCACTCTTCGCGGGCGGCGTAGATGAGCTTGATGTCGCCGAAGTCGCCGCGGTTATCGAGGCACGTTGCCAAGAGGCCGCGGAGCGGCGCGAGGCCGATGCCGCCGCCGATGAAGAGGAGGTCTTTCCCGGCGAAGTCGTCGTAGGGGAACCAGTTGCCGTAAGGGCCGCGGAAGGTCGCGAGGTCGCCCTCGTTGAGGTTGTGGAAGGCACGCGTTACTTTGCCCACTGCTTTGACGGTTATCTCGAAGGCCTCCCCGGCGGGCGGCGACGCCAGGCAGAAAGTCGCCTCGCCGGCGCCGAAGACGCCGAACTCGCCGAATTGGCCGCAGTGGAAATCCGGCCGCGGGCCGTCCTCGAACGCGAGCTGGAACGTCTTCGTCGTCGGCGTCTCGTCTACGATGCCGACGACGCGAACGAGTCGAGGTTTGTAGAGGTGTTCTGTCATTTCGGTCCGCGCGCGCCGCCGGGGGGCGTATCCCGGAGGCCGCCGAAATACTCCACCAATTCTTTGATGTTTATCTTCACCGGGCATTGGGTAATACATCGGCCGCAGCCGGTGCACAAAAGCGGCCCGAAGCGCTCCGGATAATACCAGAACTTGTGGAGGAGACGCTGGCGATAGCGTTTGTATTGCCGGTCGCGGGGTTGATGCGCGGGCATCGCGGTGAACGTGCGGCCGGTGCAGTGGTCCCACGTTCGGAGGCGGACGCCCCGGCTCGCGCCGCCCTCGTCCTGAACGTCGAAGCAGTGGCAGGTGGGGCAGACGTACGTGCAGATGCCACAGCCGATACACGTGCTCACGAGCTCGCGCCAAGCGGCGTGTTCGAACGCGGCTTCGAGGCCGGCTTTGGCGTCCTCGAGGAGGGGAGGTTCTTTTACGGTGCCGGCCTTCGCGGCGAAAGATGCCAGCTCTTCCTCGGCGTCGCCGTCGTAGGCGGCGAAGAGGCCGTTATACTTTTCGATAAACGCGACGCCTTTTTCCGTCTGGGCCGCGACGAGGTAGCCGCCGGCGCGGCCGTAGACGACGACGTCGACGCCCTCTTCCGCATATTGGAGTCGGTTACAGAAGCAATCTCGTTGGAGGTTTTGGCACGCGAGGGCGAAGGTGGTTGTAAGCTCGCGGCGGGAGAGGTAGGGGTCGTCGAAGTAGTCCCACTTGAAGACGCGGTCTATAATGTCGAACGCCGCGGCGTCGCACATATTGACGCCGAAGAGGAGGAGGGCGCGCGAGGGCGGCGTCGCCGCCGCGGCGGTGGACTTCTCGCCGACGCGCTCGTAGCGGACGAGCGCCTCGTTCTGGGGGAGGGCGACGGCCTTGGCGGAGAGGGTGGGTTGTTCTTCGACGAAAGCGACTTCCTCGAAGTCCGTCGCGACCGCGTAGCGGAGGTTGCCGTTGGCGTCGCGCGTCTTCGCGACGACGTCGAAGTCGGCCCGGGCGCGGGCGAACAGCTCCGCGAGCGCCTCGTCTTTTAGGATGTAGTAGGCGACGGGTGACATTATTAAAGGATGAAGTCCTCGGCGTCCTCGCGTTCGTAATCTATGAGGGCCGGCTTGGTCTCGGGCGTCTCGCCAGCGACGAAGCCGAAGCGCTCGGCGAAGTCGCGGCTCAGCGTTTGGTTGAAGAGGTCGACCGGTATTCCGACCGGGCAGACGCGCGAACATTCCTGGCATTCGATACAGCGGCCGGCGAGGTGGACCGCGCGGACGATATGATAGTGAAGGTTATTTTCGGCGGCGACCGACTTATCGAGCCACTGGGGTTTGTTGTCCTCCACGAAACACTGGCGGCAGTAACATAACGGGCAGGCGAGCCGGCACGCGTAGCAACGGATACACAACGTCATCTGCTCGCGCCACCAAGCGAGGCGGTCTTCGAGCGAGCGGCTAAGGACCTCCTCCAACGCGGGCCAGCCGGTCGCCGGCGTCGGCGTATCGACGCGCTCGCCGACGAAGATGTCCGCGAAAGGCGTGTTTCGCTCGGGGCACCGGCGGCACTTCTCTTGCCGATAGGAATCGTCGAGGCCGGCCAAGTCGGCGCCGTCTTCCGGCAGTTTTCGCGGGTCGACCATCGCCGGGCAGGGGACGCCGATGACTATGATATTATCTCGTTCAATTTGGTTCTCCGCGGCGAGGACGTTAAGGGTGCGGACTTCGCATTGCTTGCACACGAGGGCGACCCGCCGGCCGCGGAACTCGGGGAGGACGTTCGCGAGGTTATTGTAGGACCTACGGTCGAACGTAATAAGGCTTAGGTCACCGCCTTTACTTAGTATCGCCGGGAACGTGTGTCCATAGTCCTCGACGTACCCGACGAAGTATTCGATGTCTTCCGTATCGAATAGCTTAGCTACGGCGGCTTGAAGTTCTTCTTTAAGTGTTGTCATCGCCTTGGTAGCGGAACGGGCCCAGCTCTTGGAGGTCTTGGGTAACCTTATTTACGGTCGCGGCCCACTTCCGGCCCTCCGACGCCGAGGCCCACACGACGCGGAAGCGCCGACCGTCGATGCCGGCGAGCTCGAGGAGTTTTCGTAGCGCGATAAATTTGCGCCGGGCGTAAAAGTTACCCTCGAGGTAGTGGCAATCGCCGGGGTGGCAGCCGCCGATGAGAACGCCGTCGGCGCCGTCGCGGAACGCGCGGAGGACCATCAACGGGTCGACACGGCCCGAGCACGGCAGGCGCGTTATACGGATATTACTCGCGTAGGAGATACGGCTCGTGCCGGCGAGGTCCGCGGCGGCGTAGGAGCACCAATTACACAGGAAGCCGACGAGCGTCGGTTGCCACGCCGCGGCCGCGTTGTCGGTTTGGTCAGCTACGTTCTCGCTCACGCGCCCCTCGCTCGCTTGAGGTAGCCGCCGACCTCGGCGTAGAGTTGGTCGTCGGTGAAGCCCTTGAGGTCGATTACGTTGCCGTGGCAACTCGCGATGCACAGGCCGCACCCCTCACATTTCCCCTCGTTTATCCGCGCGACGGCGCGGGTTACCTTAGCGCCGTCCACGGTTACGGTGAGCTCGCTCTTCTCGGGCGCGCCGTAGGGGCAGACGTTCACGCAGTCCCAACAGCCGGTGCAGATATACGGGTCCACGACCGCGATCGTGGGTTCGCGCAGGAGGACGTCTTTGGCGAGGAGGCCGAGGACTTTGGACGCAGCCGCGGAGCCCTGACTTACCGACTCCGGAATGTCTTTGGGCGCCTGGCAGGCGCCGGCCAGGAATATGCCGGCGGTCGCGGTCTCCACCGGCCTGAGCTTCGGGTGGGCCTCGTTGAAGAAGCCGTCTTTGTCGGTGGCGATGCCGAGGATGCGCGCGAGGTCGGCGGCGCCTGGGCTGGGGATGACCGCGGTCGCCAAGACGACGAGGTCCGCGGCGACTTCGACCTGTTCGCCGGAGAGGGTGTCCTGGCCTTCGACGATGACCTTGCCGTCGTCGTCGTAGACGCGGGAGACGCGGCCGCGCAAATATTCCGCGCCCTCCTCCACGCACGCCCGTCGCCAGAATTCTTCGTAGCCCTTGCCGCCAGCGCGGACGTCGATGTAGAAGAGGTACGCCTTCGCCTCCGGGATTTTATGCCTGAGGAGCATCGCGTGTTTGGCGTTATACATACAGCAGATTTTGGAGCAGTATTCCTTATACTTATCGTCGCGTGAGCCGACGCAGTGGACGAAGACGACGACCTTCGGCTCGGCGCCGTCCGAAGGTCTTATTATCTTACCTTCGGTGGGGCCGCTTGCCGAGGACATCCGCTCGAACGTCAGGCCGTCGATAACGTCGGCGATGGCGCCGTAGCGGAACTCGCCCATCGTGGAGAAGTCGAGGGTGTCGTAGCCGGTAGCGGCGATGATGGCGCCGACGTTGAGCTCTTCGAACGTATCTTCTTGCGCAAAGTCAATGGCGTTACGTAGGCAGACCTTCTCGCACAGGCGGCACTTTCCGGTCTTGAAGTAGGTACAGTGCTCCCGGTCGATGACCGGCGTATTGGGGATGGCCTGGGGGAAGGGGATATATATCGCGGTGCGGTTACCGACGCCGAAGTCGAACTCGCTGGGGATTTTCTTGAGGGGGCATTTCTGCCAGCAATCGCCGCAGCCGTTGCACCGCTCCGCGTTCACCGAGCGGGCCTTTTTGCGGACCTTTACGGTGAAGTTGCCGACCGCGCCGTCCACTTCTTCGACTTCCGCGTAGGTATATAGTTTGATGAGCTCACTGCGGGACGCGTCCACCATCTTCGGCGTCAGGATGCACTGGGAGCAGTCGAGCGTCGGGAACGTCTCGTCGAGGCCGGCCATCTTGCCGCCGAGCGAGGGCGTTCGCTCGACGAGGATGACCTCGACGACGCCGTCGGCGATATCGAGGGCGGCCTGGATGCCGGCGATGCCGCCGCCGATGACGAGGGCACGTTTTGTTACCGGAACCTCGATGGGCTCGAGCGGCGCGCTTTGGGCCACGCGCGCCACCATCATCCGGATAACGTCTATGGCCTTCGCGGTGGCCTCGGCAACGTCCTCGTGCACCCAAGAGCAGTGCTCGCGGATGTTGCCCATCTGCATGCGGTAGGGGTTGATGCCGGCCTCGGCGGCGGCGCGCCGGAACGTGGGCTCGTGCAGGCGCGGCGAGCAGGCGGCGACGACGACGGCGTCCAGCTTGTGCTCGGCCGCGGCCGCCACTATCTTCTTCTGGCCCGGGTCCGAGCACATATATTTGTAGTCCGTCGCGAAGACGACGCCCGGGAGGTTCGCGACCGCCTCGGTGGCGCGCGCCACGTCGACCGTTCGGGCGATGTTAGCGCCGCACCAACAGACAAATACGCCGACGCGGGCCATTATCCGGTCGCCGCCGCCCGGGCCGCGCGCCCTTCGCAAATTTTAGCAAGGAGAGGAGAGGTGTCGACCATAATTTTATCCAGGCCCAGCTCGCCCGGCGCATAGCCCATACAGAGGCCGAGGAGTTGGGTGAAGTAGACCGCTGGGACCTCGCGGGCGAGGCCAAGGTCTTTCAATATCCGGCGTTGGCGGATGTCGAGGTTGGACTGGCACATCGGGCAGGCTACGACGACGGCGTCGGCGCCCCGTCGGGCCGCGGCGGCGAGGAGTTTGCCGGTCATATGATAGACGATGTCGGTTCGGGAGAGCGAGAACGCGGCGCCACAGCAGATGACGCGGTGCGGCCAGTCGAGGACCTCGGCGCCGCACATCTCCATCAGGCGGTCCATAGTCCGCGGCTCCTCCATATCGTCGAAGGCCGCGACGTCTTTGGGCCGGGTGAGGAGACAGCCGTAGTAGCAGACGACCTTGACGTCGGCCAGCGTATCTTGGATGGCCGCGCGGAGGTCGTCCTCGGCTACGTCGTTTGCGACGACGTCGAGGAGGTGGCGGATCGCGACGCCGGCGCGGTAGGGGTGCCCGAGGGCCTCTTCGACTTCGGCGCGGAGGCGGGGTTTTTCCCGAAGGGTGACGTCGGTATAACGCAGGCGGTTGTAGCAGGCGGCGCACGGCGCGATGATGGCGTCTTCGCTCGCCTGGGAAATCGTGTGGGCCGGGAGGGCGTAGGCGGCGAGCTCGTTCACGGCGTGCGCCGAGGTCGCGCCGCAACAGGCCCACCCGGGGATTTCGGCGAGCTCGATGCCCAACGCGTCGCATACCGCGCGGGCGGAGGCGTCGTATTCCGCGGCGGTGGAGTGGAGGGTGCAGCCGGGATAATAACTAAACTTCACCGGCGGCCGCCTCCTTACGTGAACGTGCGAAGATGCGGCGTACGGCGGCTTTATCGCCGCCGCGCGGTGGGAAGAGTTTGAGCTTCCCTTTTAACAACATCGGCGGCGCCTGGGCGACGTCCTTGAAGAAGTGGCGGCTTAGGACGTTGTTCAGCATAATAAGGCCCGGCTCGTAGAGGCGACCGAACAAGCCGATGGTTTTCAAGAATGCCTTATGGAAGACGGTAACGGGCCGTTCGCCGGAGGTTAGGCCGCGGCGGAACGCGTCGTGGCGGAGGAGCTCCATAATCTCTTTTATCTCCACGCCGCGGGGGCAACGCGCCGAGCACATCTCACAGCTCGAGCATACCCAATAGGAATTGACGGCGAGGGCGCGGTCGTAGAGGCCGAGCTGGAGGAGGCGGACGACGCGGTTGGGTGGCGCCGACATCGTATAGGCCGCGGGGCAGCCGGCGGAGCACTTGCCGCATTGGTAACACTGGCTCAGCGGGTGCCCGAGGCGCCGTTCCATACGCCCGAGGGCCGGATTTCTCTCTAATTTAACGCCTAAGCGGAGCATAAATATAAGCCGCGATTAGACCCGCGCGGTGGAATTTTGTTGTGAATTAATTAACGGGGGTTAATAATAACGCCGAGGGATTATACTAAAACGGACCGGCCAAGTAAAGTAAAAACGGCCCGGCTATGCTTAAATATGTAGGCGCCGACCAAAAGGTCGGCGCTCTTTTCGGCGGCGTTCGGTGGGCCGACACGAATGTCGACCCTACCTTAGAACGTATAATTGAAGCCGGCCTCGCCGAAGGGCCGGAGGTCCCCCCGAAGGAAGATGTCCTCGTAGTAGCCGTCGTATTCCACGCCGCCGCGCCCGAGGAGGGCCCACGCGTCGTTTATCCTTATCGTTACCTCGCCGTAGGGCGTATGGAGGTATTGGAGCGGTTTGCCGCCCTGGTCCTTCGTGAACGCCGCGTAGCTCGAGCCTAGATAGTAGAGGACGCGGCCGCGATAATGCGCGCCGGCCGAGATCGGCCCCACTACCTTGTGGCTTATCCCCACGTCGCCGCCGGCGCGGAGCCACGGGAGGTATTGGTGCTCTA
>CAZJNB010000089.1:0-7941 GCA_964547385.1 uncultured bacterium | reverse complement strand
GAGCGATAGATAAGCGCGACGTCGCCCGCGGGCGTCTTCACTTCGTAGGCCTCACTGCCGGCCGGCAGTCCCGCGAGTAACGCCTCGGCGCGCGTCCGGCGCCGCCCGGGCCTAAGCCTCTCCCCGAGCGTTACGCGGTCCTCGGCTAGCGGGACCCGCGCGAAACGGTCCGCCGGGAACGCGGCGCCCCTTTGCGCCGGCGGCCCGCCGCCGTCCGACGCCGAGAGGCGCCACCACAAGACGACGGCCGCGATAACCGCCGCCAGTAAACCGAAAGGTACGAGCTTCCATCTGAGCATAACGTTACCGCCGCTACGCGAAGGCCGCGGCGGTCCGTATCGCCCTCTCGGGCCGCCAGTGCCAATATTCCGAGCGGAACGGCCGCTCCAGGCGGGCTTGGGCCGCCGCCGACCAACACTCGTTAATAGCTAGGACCGGCGCGAACGACTCCCGCGTGAAGCGCGTCGGGATGTCAATCGCCCAGCCGGACCAGTGGCCGAAGTCGTCCTGAGAGTCGAGGGCGCCGCGGGGGTCCGCGAAGGGCGTCCCCGACGCGCAACTCGTCCCGAGCGGCCGGTAGGCGGAAGTCGGGATGAGGACGCCCTTCGCCGCGGGGACGCCGAGGGCCGCGGCACGGCGCCGCGTCGCCGCCCACATCAGCTCGAGCCAACGCGCCAGGCAGGACGCGAGCTCGGGGCGACAGCGGACGGCGCCGCCACCCTTCAAAATCGCGACCGCGGCGTCAACGCTAACGAGCAACCGCTCGACTTCATCGACGCGCCGCTCCCGCAGCGTTACGCGCCCGCGGCGCGTTCGATACCTCTTGCCGATTACGCACGCCGTTTCCATAATAAACCCGGCCCCTATGAAAACCGGCCCGCCGCTTCGCGATAAATCCCTTGCGGCCGCCGCCGGCAATTCTTATTATTGCCGGAAGTAACGGTAATCAAAGTATCGGAGGCCGAAGTGGTCGTAGAAGTTGCGCTCTATAAAGTCTTTCCCGGAAAAGAACCCCAAGCGCTCGCGGCGTTGAACGACGAGGCCGCGCTGAAGCGACGCCAAGCCGGCTGTCTGGATGCGCGGGTCCTCGCCGCCTCCCGGGCCGTCGCCAGCCCCTCCACCGACCCTCAACTCATATTGACGTTGGCCGAGTTCGAGGACGCGGCGACCTTCGCCGCCTATCGCGAAGCCCTGGCGGAGGAGGAGAAGACAGCGCCGAAGCCGCCGCTCGCCGGCCTCGTCGCCGGCCCGCCCACCTACGGCGTCTTCGAATAACCGCGGCCCCTTACATCCCCGGCGGCGCGCCGTCGTCGCGGCCGCGCGCCTGCCACGCGTTCGCCGCGCCGTAGCCCACCGCCACCGCTACCAAGCCGCCGACTATATACGGCAGATAGGGCCGCACGCCGGCGTCGAGTAAGCAGACGGCCAGCGCCGCGAGTAACGCAAGCTCGGCCGCCGCGGCCTGGACGAACTTTCGACTCCGAAAGCCCCTCACTTCACCGCCTCCTTTATCTCCCGCACGTCTTCGCGGAGGCCGCGGAGTTGCTCCCGGATACCCTCCAACGCAACCTCCACCGCCTTGAGCTCGGCGTCGTGGTTCCGCGCCTTGCCCCGAAGCTCGACTACGTCGCGCTCCACCGGCCGGAGGGCCCGCTCGTTCTGGTCCTGAAGGAAGCCGAGCGAGATATAGCCGAATAGGATGACGTTGAGGCCGGCCGAGAGAACCGCGGCCCATATATAGCGCCGGCCGTTGCCGTTCCCCTTCATATCGTTACCACCTTTCGCGCCGCCGATGGGCACCGCTCAATAGCCGAGGCGATAACCCTCGACGGCCACGCCGGCGTCGCTCCCCGGCATCGCGCTGGTCATAACGGTTACTTGGAGACGGTCGCCTTTCGCGAACGGCACGAGGTTATGAGCCATCGCCGTCTGTTGACCCGTCGCGACCGCCGCGGCGAGCGCGGTGGCCACGCCGTTCTGCGTTACGGTGAACGTGTCCGGCCCGGCGCCGGGCGCACCCGCCTCGTAGGCGAGGACCTTATGGATTACGCAATCGCACGGCACCGGGAAGACGTCGAGGTTGGCGCCCTCGTGGAACATCAACCCCAGCACCGTCGGCCCCGGCAGCGCGAAGTCCCACCTCAGCGGCGACGGGTGCGCCGCCTGTTTAAACGCTAACGGGAACATCCCGCGCGCGAGCATAAGGCCCTCGGCGACGAACTCTACCGAGCCGCCGTCCTGGTTGGATATCGAAACGCGCAACATCGCCGCCGCGGCATCCACGACGAAAGCGAAACCGGGGCGCCGCATCTCGCCGGCGTCGGGCGCGAAGTCTATATACTGGGGAGATACGCCGTCGTCGAGCTCGAGCCGAATTTCGTTCGCGCCCGCGAGGCCGAGGAAGTAACCGCTGACGTAGACAACCTGCCCCCGGAAGTCGACGTAATTCGGGACTTCATAGAAGACGCCCTCGCCCAACGCCAACGTGAGCTTCATCGCCGCGTCGCCGAACATATAGTTGGTCGTATCCCGCGAGACCGCGGTGGGCGAGTTGAAGCCCGCGACGCCGGTCTGCCAGAAGTCCGGGACGGAAGTCGTGCCGTTGGTCCACTCGCGAAAGTCGCCGTTGAGAACCCAATTGGCGTAATCCTCGCCGACCATAAACGTCCGCATCGTCTCGACGCCGTTGGCAACGTAGCCGGGGTGGAGGCGGCCGCGCTTCGCCATCGCGCCGTCTACGTAGAACGTCGCCGCGCCATCGGCGTAGATACGGAATTGGAGGTCGCTCGCGGCGCCGTCCACCTGATGCTCGAGGCCGAGCCGCACCCACGTCCCGGCGACGCCGCCGGCCGGCGCGGTAGTCGTGCTCACGCCGTCGTGAATTTCGAGGACTACCGAGTCGTCGGCGCCGGCGAAGACCCACGCCGAGAAGGCAACGTAATCGCCGAGGTAGTCGGCGTAGTTATAGGCATAAGGTCGAGCGTAGACGCCGTCCTGCGGCTGGGAGGCGACGACCTTCTGGGAACGCGAGCCGATCTTGCGCACGCCCTCGTCCATCTCGCAGGTGGGCGTGTTGAACTTGAGCCACCCGTTCGCGAGGCCGTCGTTATCGAAGTCGGCGTCGAACTGACCCCATATGATGTTCTCGAAGCTCTCGGCGAGCAAGGCCGCCTTCGCGAGCGTCGCGTTGTCCACCGCCTCGTCTTTGATGGCGCCGGCCTCGTCCAGGGCGACGTCCACACGCGATTGCAGCGCGCCGAGTTTGGCGCCGAGGGCGGTGGCGTCGTCCGCGGCGGCCTCGATGTCGTCGCCCGTCAACTTGTCCGCGTGGGAGCCGCTGAGGATGATGTCGCCCTTGCCGATTTTGGGCCGGAACTTCACGATGTCTATAACCAAGCTCGCGAGAAACGCGGGCGCCGCGTAGTCGCTCGGGCCCGCGCCCTCGGCGAGGTCGGCGTCCGAAAAAGATAGCTCGTCGTCGGCCAAGTTGTTTTGGAGATACCATTTATTGGCGCCGTCGTAGACCTGGACGAAGTCGCCGAGCTCGAGGAGGCCGGCCTCGCCGTTCGCGGTCCTAAGCGTAAGGTTGCACTGGCTCGCCGTCGAATTGCCGTTGGCGTTTCCGTCCTCGGCGTTCGCGCCGCGCGCCTCCACCGGCGCGACCATATCCCGGACATCGTAGAAGTTGTCCATAATCCGGTCGGCGTCCACCCGTTTCTCGGCGTCGGTCTCGCCCGGCGCGATGTTCGCGAATACCCATTTGAATATATTCCGCGTCGTCCCCATCAGCTCCTCCTTTAACCCAAGCCGCTCGCCGCAGAGAAGAAACTCTCCTCGGCGGGAGAATAATTGGTTTCATCCACGCTCGTGAAAAACGTTATCTCGGCGGGGTCGTAGCCCGTCTCCCCGGCGTCGCAGAGGTAATACCAGGTCGCGGTCATAGGGATGTTCGGCAACAGCGTCGTGCCCACGAGCCCCAACGTCCCGGCGTAACCCAAGTATTTCCCCGCGAGGTAGGGGAACGCGAAGTCGGCCGCGGGGACGACGGCGTAGCATATCTTCGGGCAATCCGCGTGCGGCCAGAAGAGGAGGCGCGCGCCGGCGCGGTAGGCCGAAAACGCTACCGCGAGTTGGCGCCACCAGGCGACCTCCACGTGCGGCAACTTCACTTTGGCGCGGTAGCGATAGCCCCGCGGTATGTCCACCAGCGTGCCGTTCACCGCGGCCCGGCGCACCGAGACGACCTCGAAACGCTCCGTAAGTTGCGCCGAATCCGGGAAGTCGAATGAACGCGCTATTTTACCGCCGGCGGCCTCGACCGCAAGTTGGGGCGGGCCCACGCCGCCGGAGACATAATTGCTCCAACTCATTTTACCTCCGTCGTCGCCGTCGCCGATGCGACGAGGCGAAGTTGGACGGAACGTTTAACTAAGTCGCGGCGCGCGGCGACGACGCGGTATAGGCGAGCGCCGCGGCGAGCGCCGAGGGAGAGGTTCACCAAGGCGCCGGGCGCCACGTAATAGTCCTCCGTAACCTCGAGGCGGAGACAAGCTCCCTCTTCCTCCAAGCGACGCCGGAGCCGCTCGCATATAATCTGCGCGTGCCCTCGGGACGTTATCAACCTGTTGTCGTAATAATACGTCGGCCGGCCTTCGCCCGCGCGCACGCGGCCGCCGCGGTAGGATAGCTCCACGCTAATATCGCGCGCGGCCGCGACCTCCGCGCCTACGCTCAACACCGCCGCCGCCGGCACGCGGACGACGCCCACCGCCGCCGGCGCGCCGAAGACGAACTCCCCCGCCGGCAAGAGCGCCGCGGTCGTCCCGAACGCCTGACAGAGCAGGCCCAAATACTCCAGCCCCGGCAACTCGACGCCGCGGACGTCCAGATACGCCGAAAATTCGCGGCCGTAGCGACCGAGGAGGTCGCCCGGCGAGATGAGGGCCCAACAGCCGTCGCCCGTCGCCACCGCCGACGCGCCGTTCGCGCCGGCCCGAAGCCAACCCGCGGCCGCGACCTCCTCGCCGTCGTAGCCGAACCACTTCGCCGTCCCCTCCTCGCAAAAGTAAAGCCGGCTCTCGGCGACGGCGAAGGCGTGGAACGGCGCCGCCGGCAGATAATAGTTATAATTGACTACGACTCTTTTACCCCTATGAGCCGGGTTGAAATACAAGCTTGTCTCGTCGTAATCCCGCCCCTCCCGGCCGCGGACGTAGACCTTCGCGCGCGGCGGCACCGGGACCGTCGGCTCCTCGGTATAATCCTCCACGTCGAACTCGAGCCGCGTCGCCGCCGCGGTTACCGAAAGCGACGTGCGGGCGACGTCGCCGTGCGAGAGCGCGAGCCGCGGGCAGGCGGGCCAATCGTCGTCGTAGGCGACGGTCAGCTCCTCGCCGACCAGCTCCTTTTCGGCCCACGAAAGCTCCGCGCCTTCGGCCGGCTCGTCAATTCCCGCCGTCGCCGTAAATATCGCTTGCCAAGACATCCCGCGTCCTTAGAAGTTGGATAACAACAATTCGTGGCCTACGTCGCGCCGCCGGTCGCCGGCGGCGACCTTCGCCGCGGAATACGCCGGCCGGACTTCTTCCAGGCGAGAGCCGTCGTATAATATCCGCACCTGGGGGCAATCGTTATAGGAGAGGAGCCAGCGGCCGTGCGCGCCGGCCAACGCGTCGCGGAGCCGCTCGTGGTCCGACGCCGCGAAGGCGTCGCCGTAATAACGCTCTTTGCCGAAGTAAGGCGGGTCCAGATAGAAGACCGTCTCCGCGGAATCGTAACGCGCCAAGCATTCCTCGTAGTCGAGGTTCTCGAGGGTAACTTTGTTCAGCCGCTCGGCCCACGCGTCGAAGTCGTTGCGCATAGAATATTTCGGCGCGTATCTCTTGGAGGCGCTGAAGCCGTAGCCGACGCGGCCGGAGAAGGCGTTCTTCACGAGGTAATAGAACGCCGCGGCGCGACGGACGCGGTCGCCGTCGCGGGCGCCGTGGAGGAGTTCGTAATACAAGGGCCGCGCGCGCGGGAGGCGCGTAAGCTCGCGCGCCAAGCGCCGGGCGTCGTCGCGGACGACGCGGTAGAGCTCGATTAGGCGCTCGTGCCGGTCGTTGAATATCTCGACCGGCGACGGCTCCCGCGCGAACAAGACCCACCCGGCGCCGCCGAAGACCTCGCAGTAACACCGCGACGCCGGCAGGCGGGCGGCGATATATTTCGCCAGCCGCGACTTTCCGCCCATATAATTTATAAACGAACGCATATCGTTAAAGATCGAACCGCCAGACCTCGTGGCGCGTCTCCTCGCCCTTCGCGACCGCGATATATTTACCCAATACTTCGGCCCGCACCTGGGCCGCGTACGTCTTATATTCGCGGCCCACGTCCAGCATAACGACCCAGGTGAAGACCGCGGTTACGCCCCGCCAGCTGTCGTCCAACGCGTAGGGGCTATCGCCCGCGATGAGCCGCGCGCCCGCGCCGACCTCGGCGATTACGTATTCTTTCGGCAACGGCTCGGCCGCGGCCGTCGGCGCCAACCGGATAATGTCGCCCGCGGCGAACAGCTCGCGCCGGTCGCCCGGGACCATAAAAGCCGCGGCGCGGCCGCCGTCGTAATCGTCGGGGGCGAACTCCTGCGGCGGCGCGGCCCAAATTATTTGCAGGCCCGTGCGGACCCAATTCCGCGCCAGGCCTCTCCGGCCGCCGTAAAGGGCGTTGCCGTAACGCGTAACGCCGCCCTCCAATTCGTAGCCGGGCGTCCGACACCAACTTTCGCCCCAACGGTCCACGAAAACCTTGTGCACCACGCCGCCCGCAAACGTCCCCAACTTACACTGCGGGAAGTACGTTCGCGAACGCTCGTCGAAGCCGAAGTCGTTCCAACCGACGTAAGTGTCAGCGGCTCGCCGGCAGAGGAATATTTCGCCGCGGGTGCTTAGCGGCCGGCCGTCGTTGACTTTGACGGGGACGCCGGCGCGGCATAACGTGCTCTTGCCGCACGAGCTATAGAGGTCCGCGGCCTGCGGCTCGTTACGCGTCGTCAAATCCTCCCGCAAGAGGTAGCCGCCGGCCGGGGCGCCCTCGACGATGACGGAGAACGGCGCCGCCGCGGCGTTATAGTGATGCGTATAGAGCTCGCCGTCTACGTCCACTTCTACATCCTCAAGCGGGTGGCAGGCGACGAAGGCGTAATAGCCGCCGTCGAGAACGACGGCCTCGCCCTCCGCGACTTCGGCGACTTGCGCGGGAAAGAAATACGACGACTTGCCGCGGCGGGTATCGCGGCGTTGGACCGCGACCGCCGCCGGCCGCGGCCCGGCCAACCCCTGCGGGTAATCGTATGCAATCCTCACCGGCATCCGCCGTGGGATGAAAAGGTTGTCGCTCGCGACGGCCGCGGGCGCGTAAAAGTAGACCCGCGCGCCGACGGGAAACGTGTAATCGGCGGGGACGTCGAAGCGGACGTGGAGCGTGCTCCCCAAGACGACGAGCCAAGCTACGCGCCCCAATCCCTGGAAGGGGCCGCCGTCCAGCTCGCGGACGCCGAGCTCCCAGCCGACCGCCGGCGTCTCGCCGGAAACGAGGTTCGCCCGGAGATACGTTCCGCCCCGCTTCAACTCGGCGGTTAAGGAGGCCTCGGTCCGCGTCTCGTAGTCGGCGACGCCGATGTCCTGCGTAGAGGGGACGGTGGCGTCGCCTACGGCCTGGACGAACCAGTGGGCGTAACGGTCCGAGGCGCGCGGTTGGTGGGAGGTATAGGCCAACGACTTCGCACGCACCGCCCAGCCCTTGTCGTAGCGGTAAAAGAGGTCGTCGTCGGTGAAGTTAACTATTTTCATCGCGGTCGGCCGAAATTATATATGCCGAGTAGAGAACGGTTTGGTTATGGTTCCGCGCCGCGCCCGCCGGCGTCGCGACGAAGCCGTGGCGCCGCGCCAACCTTCGCAC
>CAZJNB010000088.1:0-8001 GCA_964547385.1 uncultured bacterium | reverse complement strand
GTTCCGGGGGGGGGGGTATCCCGTTCTCGATCCGCCAAGATTGGCCCGCTGCGGGTATCCCCGGCCCTACCGTTCCCCACGGCGTAGGCGACGCGAAGGCCGGCGGGCGGGTTCCCCTCCACATAAGGCAGTTCGTTCTCGACGACGCCGGCGTCCTTCGCCGCAACGTCGCCGTAGATAATTACTTGCGCCAAGTATTTTCGGCCCAATGTTTGGAGCTCCGCGGGCGGTAATGCCCCGGCTCGCGCGACTTCACCCTCGGCCTCTTTCCCGCGTATAAACGCGGCGTCCAAACACCGATAGCCGGCGGCGACCAACTTCTCCCGAACGATGCCCTCAACGGAGGGGCGTCGCTCGCCGTCGGGCACTTCCTCGGCGACGCGGACGAGGAGGGCGTTCTTCAGGCGGTCGAGCTCCGCGGCCAGGCCGAGGTCCTCCACGTCACAGCTCAGCGTAACCTCGTAGAAGCCGTCCACCTCGCGTTCGCCGGTTACGACTTCGTTTGTAACCAGCCCTTTCGACTTCGTGTAGAGCTTATCCTCGATAAGAAGTTGGTTTTCGAGGCGGACCGTCGCGTCCACGATAACGCCCACGGCCTCCTCGACGGCGCGCCGCCTCGCGTCCGCGAGGGCCGCGGCCCGGTCCGCGGCGGCGTCCCCCGTCGCCGGCACCCGACCCACGACGACTACGCCGGAGGCCGCCCCGGCGAGCAACGTCATCGCCGCGAGCGCCGCGAGCCGCGTCACTCCACCCCCCTCGTCATTATCACGAGCCGCCCCTTCGCGAACACGTCTTTATCTTTGTTCAGCTGGAACAAGATATCGACCAGGTCGGAGGGCAAGACCAGGTCGCAGGCGTATTCGCCCACCGCCCGGAGCGCCCGGATGACCAGCGGCCGCGAGCCGGCGCCCTTGGCTTGGGCTTGCGCCAGCGTCCGCGCGTACGGCGTTAGGCCCAGCGCGGAGACGCGCTCCGGCGCCGTCGTCTCGGCGCCGTAGACGACGTGGCCGTCTTCGGTGAGCAACGTGGGCGTGAGGGCCGGCGCGGCGCCCAGGTCGGCGGCGTCTATTATGACGCCGGTGTAACCTTCCGCGGCGGCGCCCGTCGTCCCCGGGTTATAGATAGGGGCGTCGCCGTTCGCCGGCGGGACGCGGCTCGCGAGGGCGACGAGGCCTTGCGCGGTCGTCATCGGCATCGAGAGCGTTACCGCGCAGAGGACCGAGCCGTCGTCGAGGACCTCGTGGGTTACTTTGACCTCGTGGGCGTCGCGGATAAGGCCGCCGGTAACCGCGACCAACGTGTCGTCGGCGGCAACGGCGCCCCGGACAGCGACGCGCGAGTTTATCTGGACGCCGTAGACGCGCTCGCTGAGCTTCCGATAGGCGAGGGCCCGCGCCGTCTCCTCGGCCTGGCTCAGCGCGTGGGCCTGGCTCTGGCTTAGGGTTAGGTTGGCCGCGCCGACCGCGGTCACCTCGATATAGCCGTCGGTCCAGTTGGTGACGGCGACGGCGTCCTCTTCCACTTCCGCGGCCGCGACTTTCTCCTCGGCCAAGGCCGTCGCGGCCGCGGCCGCCTCGTCAAGGACGTCGGCGGCGCCGTTTAACGCGAAAAAAACAACCGCAGATGTTACAATAGCGAAGACTCGCATATTCACCTCTCGCGCCCCTCGGGCCTGTATTTATAGGACGCGACGTAATCGCCGTTAGTTTAACGAGCTTACGCTTAGCCGGCGATTAAACTTCGGGCGTGTAGCAGTGTCAAAAGGAGTGAACGCGGCGCTATTATTTTGGATACGGCCCGTTTTGCCTTTAATCGAAACCCTTTATAAGGAGTGAGCTATGCGCAAGGTATTCATCTCTATAATCGCGGTAACGATGGCCGCCGCTTCGCTGGCCGCGGCCACCCCCCCCGCGGCGAGCACTTACGAGGACGCGACGATCGCGGTCCTGCCGTTCGTCAATACCTCCAACTCGGCGCGCCTGGACTACCTCGAGGCCGCGCTCGCGAAGATGCTCGTTACGGACCTCAAGCAGTCCCAAAGTCTGAAGGTCGTAACCCGGGATAACCTCGACGAGGTCCTGGGCGAGCTCAAGCTGGAGCGGTCCGCCCTCGTCGAGCCGTCGAACGCGCAGAAGGTGGGTAAGCTCTTGGGCGCGGACCTCATCGTAACCGGCTCCATCCTCTCCATTTCGAACGCCCTTCGTCTCGACGCCCACGTCATAGACGTCGCGACCGCGGAGGTCGTCGCCGGCAAGAAAGTGGAGGGCGGCGGCGAGAGCGAAGTATTGAAGATGGTGGACGAGCTCGCGGTCGCGGTCATCGGCGACCTTACCGGCGAGGCGATCGCGATAAACTCCTACGACCCCTTATACGGCACCTTCGAGCCGGCGCACACGAGCGAGGCCCTCACGTTCTGGCCGATACTGGGAAACGAATACGGCCTCGTCGGCTCCGCGGCCACCGCCTATCTGGAGCTTAAGTTCCGGGCCGCGGAGGTGCCGGCCAGCGTCAGTAAAGACCGGCCGCCGCTCAACCTCTGCCTGGTAATCGACCGCTCCGGCTCGATGGGGAGCGCCGGCAAGCTGGATTATGTCAAGGAGGCCGCGAAGTACGTCGTCGACAAACTCGGGCCCCGGGACCGCCTCAGCATCGTCGCGTTCGACTCCGACGTCAAAGTGGTCCAGAAGAATACCCGTGTCGAGAACAAAGCCCTGGTAAAATCGAAGATCGACGAGCTCTTCGCCGGGAGCAACACCAATTTGTCCGGCGGCCTCGAGGAGGGCTACGCCCAGGCCAAGAAGGGTAAGAAGAAGAATTACCTGAGCCGCGTTATCCTCCTCTCCGACGGCCTGGCCAACGAGGGCATCACCGACCTCGAGAAGCTCGCCTCCCTCGCCCGCAACCGGCAGAAGAAAGGCGTCTTCACGACCGCGATGGGCGTGGGCGCCGACTACGACGACCAGCTGTTGACCCTTATCGCGACGGGCGGCGCCGGCAACTACTATTACATCGACCGGCCGCAAGCGGTCCCCACGATCTTCGCGAAGGAGCTCTCGGGCATCGTCAACGTCGCCGCGAGCGGCATCAACGTCGAGCTGGACCTCGAGCCGGGCGTCCGCGTCGCGAACGTCCGCGGCTACCACTACCGCGAGCTGGGCGGCGGCCGCTACGAGGTCCCGGTGGGCGACATCGCCTCGGGCCAGGAGTATACCGTATTCCTCGAGCTCGAGTTGCCGGCGGTGGCGGAGGAGAAAACCGTCACCCTCGGGACCGTCCTCGTCCGCTACGAAGACCAGCTCGTGAAGAAGTCCATAACGTCGCCGCCGACGAAGCTCGCGATGCATTTCGTCCCGTCGGTGGAAGTCGTCGCCCAGAACGAGGTAACGGAAGTCGTCAACACCGCGTATGCGATGGAGAACGCCGAGGTGATGGAGCAAGCCCGCGAACTCATCGGGAAAGGGCGGCGCGATGAGGCTACGGCCCTCTTGGGCGCACAGAAAAAGAAGAGCCGCGACCGCGCGGCCTCGGGCCAAAGCCAAACCCTGCTCGACGGCGCCAACGAGCTGGAAGCATTAGAAGAACAAGCCGACGATAAAGATACAGCCGATGCCGAGGTGATGAAAGCCGCCGGCGCCGCCGCGACCGAAGTGCAATACCATTAACCGGCTCTCTCTCCGTAGTGAAAATCCCAACCCCGCGCCCCGAAGGCGCGGGGTTTAAATTAAACGAGATTACGAGGGAACCGTCATTAACTTAGATGGCACGCTTGACAAGCCGTTAATAATATCGTAACTTAGCGTAGCGTTGAGAAAGGGAAAATATGTTTAAAATCGTGATAGTAACCGCCGTCGTAATTACTGTTTGCGCCGCCGTACCGGCGATGGGTTATGACAAAGGCTTGGGGCCGTACTTCGGCGATAAAGAAGACGAGGACTGGCTCGCCGATTACGTAGCAAACATCCCCGACGGCTGCGACTTCATATTCTGTCCGGAACATATTTATTGGACCAAGTTACAGCTAGCCGTTCCGACGCCGGACCCTCACGAAATCGCGAGCTGGTTCCCGGAGATAATCGCGGACGCTAGCCGCGACGTCTACCTCGGCATCAACCTCCTCAGCGACGACCGCACCGGCCTTTATACCCCTATCCCTTCCCACGTTCCAATATCGCCGCCCGGGCCGTTCGCGAGCACGACGGTGCGGACCGCGTTCGCCGACGAGTGCCTGGAGATCGTAGACCACGCGTGGGAGAGCTCGGGCGGCCGCGTCGCGTACATCGCCCTCGTCCTGGAAATGGATTTCTACTACTATAACGAAGACACGAGGGGCGATTACGGGAACTTAATACAAGCGGTAATAGAGGCCCGAGATACGATAAAGGCCGAGGAGGATTACGCGGACATCCCCATAGACGTTTACTTCACGCTTAATATGTTGTGGGTTAAGTCCTCCGGAGGAACACAACCGGCTATATACACAACGATCGTCGCCGACGAGGACCTGAACGACGAGATGGACTTCCTCGGCGCCTCGGCGTATCCGATGGGGCTTGGATACCTATTCGAAGACCCGGGCGACATTGACGAGGATTACTTCGACCTGGCGCTCAACGCCACGGCGTTGCCGTTCCATATCCCGGAATTGGGCTGGTCGTCGGAGGACGTCACGTTCGGGAATAAAACCGTCGAGAGCTCGCCCGAGGAGCAGGACGACTTCGTCGACGCGTATTTCGGCCTCGAGCTGGACGTGCCGCTCGTAATATGGTTCGTTCCCCACGACATCAAGGAAGGGGAAAATACCATCCCGGCGAAACGGCCGTTTGCGACGTTCAAGGACATGGGCCTATGGGAATGGGACTTCTCGGACGATAAGCCCGCGTGGGACACTTGGCTAGGATATTAGGGGGACGCCATGAAATTCACGACCGTTATCGCGTTATTCGTGCTATTAACGTCCGCGGCCTTCGCGGTCGAAGTTCAGTATTTATATTCCTTCAACGGCGGCTGTTACGGCCTGGCGTCCACTTATGCGGGCAATGTATTCATCACCCGCTGGAGCTACGTTAGAGTATACGACCGTACGGGCTCCGAGCTCCGGTCCTGGCCTACGTCGATGATTCCCTGGCGGGCCGAGGTAGATAACCAGGGGTACGTGTATATTTGCGAAGGGCCGAACGCCCAATTCTGGCCGACGAACGTATGCAAATACACCGAGGACGGGAGTTTCCTGGGGCCGCTACCCGGCGCGGCGGGGACCCCGACCGATGTCGCGAGCGACGACGGCGCGTACCTGTATATCGTAAGCGATTACGCCATCACCAAGGTCACGACGGAAGGCTCGTTCGTGATGAGCTGGGGTAGTAAAGGTAGCGGCCCGGGGCAATTCGACTTCGCGCAATGCATCACCGTCGGCGCGGACGGGAACGTTTACGTCGCGGAAACGGACCATAACCACCGCGTGCAGGTGTTCACTAGTAACGGCTCGTTTATCACGATGTGGGGTGCTTACGGTAACGGGCCTGGGTTATTCCTCACGCCGCGGGACATAACGATGGACCGCCTGGGCTATATCCACGTCGCGGACAACGACGGCATCGAGCTGTTCACGAAGGAAGGGTCGTGGGTAACCCTTTACGGCGAGGCCGAGACCGGGAACGCCGAAAACATAGACGCCACGCCTACCGGTTACGTATTTGTAGCCAGCGACACCCCCGATATAGACGTTTACTTCGTAACGGACGCCGCGGTGGCGCCGGCGTCGCTCGGGCGGATAAAGGCGCTGTTTCGGTAGCGGCTAGGCCACAGGAGGTAGTTTTGAGACGCGCATTCGTCGTAGTACTCGCCGCCGCGGCGTCGTTGGCCGTGACGGCTCGAAGCACTTGGGTCTACGAGGGCCAGTGGGGTAGCCGCGGCGGCGGCCCGGGCCAGTTTTACTACTCCCCCGGCATGGCGGTTTCGCGTACGACCGGTTACGTCTACGCGAGCGATAACTTCACGTATCGCATCCAATACTTCACGGCGACCGGTTCGTTCTTAGGACAGTGGGGTACTTATGGTTCCGGGAACGGCGAATTTTTGAACCCGCATGGAGTAGCCGTCGCGCCGCAAACGGACTACGTATACGTCGCCGATTCCCGCGCTTTCCGCGTCCAATACTTCACGCCGAGCGGCTCTTTTCTCGGGAAGTGGGGTTCCGAAGGGACCGGCAATGGTGAGTTCAAGTCGCCCGAAGACGTCGCCGTCTCGCCCGTGAGCGGTTACGTGTACGTAACGGAATACGACGGCGCCCGGGTGCAATACTTCACGCCTACGGGCTCGTACCTCGGGAAGTGGGGCAGTTCCGGTAGCGGCCCGGGGCAATTCTACCGCGCCTTCGCCTTGGCGGTCTCACCCGCCAACGGTTACGTCTACGTGAGCGACTACCCCACGAACCGCGTCCAATACTTCACGCCTACGGGGTCGTACCTGGGGCAATGGGGAACGCCCGGGACCGGCAACGGCGAGTTCAACTTCCCCCGCGGCGTTGCCCTATCGCCGGGCGGGGGGACCGTCTTCGTCGCGGACATGTTCAACGACCGCGTCCAGTACTTCACGCCTACCGGCTCGTACCTGGGGCAATGGGGAACGATAGGATGGGGTAACGGCCAGTTCCGGGGACCAACGGCTGTGGACTTGAACGCCGCGGCGACGAGGGTATACGTGGACGACGGGAACAACAACCGCATCCAATACTTCCGCGAGTCGGAGCCGGCCGTAGCGCCGGCGTCGCTGGGGCGGATAAAGGGGCTATTTCGCTAGCGGCTAGGCCACAGGAGGTAGTTTTGAGACGCGCATTCGTCGTAGTACTCGCCGCCGCGGCGTCGTTGGCCGCGACGGCTCGAGGCACTTGGAAATACGAGGGCGAGTGGGGCAGTTACGGCGGCGGCCCGGGGCAATTCCAACGCTCCCTCGGTTTGGCGGTTTCGCGTACGACCGGTTACGTCTATGCGAGCGATAACATCACGCACCGCGTCCAATACTTCACGGCGACCGGTTCCTATTTGGGCGAGTGGGGCGGCTATGGCTCGGGCAATGGCCAGCTCAAGTGGCCGGGTGGCGTCGCGTTGGCGCCACAGTCGGACTACGTCTACGTCACCGATTACGGCAACTTCCGCGTACAATACTTCACGCCGAACGGCACTTTTCTCGGGAAGTGGGGTTCCCAAGGGAGTGGCAACGGCGAGTTCGACCGTCCCGCCGGCGTCGCCGTCTCGCCCGTGAGCGGTTACGTGTACGTAACGGAATACGACGGCGCCCGGGTGCAATACTTCACGCCTACAGGTTCGTACTTAGGTAAGTGGGGCGCGCCGGGCTCAGGGAACGGCGAGTTCTACCGCCCTAAGGGCATAGCGGTTTCGCCTATCACGGGCTTCGTCTACGTAGTCGACGATAATAACCGCGTCCAATATTTCACTTCGGCGGGCTCGTTCGTTGGGAAATGGGGTACGTACGGCACCGGTAACGGTGAGTTCGAATTACCCAGCGACGTAGCGTTATCGCCGGACGGGGGGACCGTCTTCGTCGCGGATACGCATAATGATCGTATCCAATTCTTCACACCTACGGGCTCGTACCTGGAGCAATGGGGAACGTTCGGCTCGGGGAGAGGCCAGTTCCACGACCCAACGGCCGTGGACTTGAACGCGGCGGCGACGAGGGTCTACGTGGACGACGCGGACAACTGCCGCATACAATATTTCCGGGGATTTGCGGCGGCGGCGCCGGCGTCGCTCGGGCGGATAAAGGCGCTGTTGCGGTAGGCCGGCAAACAAAGCCGCGCTAACGCTGCCCCGCGCCCTAAAGGCGCGGGGTTGAATTTTACGGCCTTATATGATATTGTTCCGCCGTTCACAAACGGGCCGCCAACTGACTTCGGCCCGCCCGAACCTTCCGGCCGGGCTTCCTTCTTATTTTAAGCCTTACTATGAATAAACCGACTATCGGTATAAGGCGCGAAGATAT
>CAZJNB010000087.1:0-8071 GCA_964547385.1 uncultured bacterium | reverse complement strand
ATCGAAGAGGTTAACCGGCCCGCGGCCTATTACATCGCCGCCGCCGCGGACGTCGTCGTGATGCCGCGCTGGGGGTATTTCGGCGGCGTCGGGACCTATATGACGATGTGGCGCTTGAACGAGTTGACCGAGCGCTACGGCGTCGAGTGGGATTACGTTACCGCCGGGAAGTATAAGGGCGCGTTCCACATCGTCGGCGCCGAGGACCCGAGCGAGGAGATGAAGGCGGAAGTCCAGAAGATCGTGGACGACACGTATACTCGCTTCGTGGAAGACGTCGCGGCGGACCGGGGCCTTACGCCCGAGAGGGTGCGGCGGCTGTGCGAGGGCCCGGCGATGTTTGCCGAGGGCTGTCGGGACGCGGGCCTGGTGGACGAGGTCGCGCGTTACGAGGATTTAAAGACGCTCGTCGCGCGGGCCGACGGGAAAGAGGAAGTGGAGACGACGCGTGTTTCGGCCGGAAAGCGTTGGCGGGGGAGATGGGGTCGGTCGCGCGCCGTTCGGGTGGTCTACGTCGTCGGCGGCATCGAGACCGGCTCGAGCGGCCGTTCGTTGTTGACCGGTAGCCGGACCGCCGGGGCCGATACCGTCGTGCGGCATCTTCGCGAGGCCCGCGAGGACCCGGACGTGGGCGCGGTCGTCCTGCGGGTGGATTCGGGCGGCGGCAGCGGCCTCGCCTCGGATGACATTTATGAAGAAGTCCGAAAGTGCCGGGCAAGCGGCAAAGTAGTTGTGGCCTCGATGGGCGACCTCGCGGCGTCGGGCGGCTACTGGGTTGCGGTCGGCGCCGAGAAGATATACGCGGAGCCCGCGACGTTGACCGGCTCTATCGGCGTCGTCGCGTTAAAGCCGGCGTTGGAGGAATTTTATCGCCGTTATGGCGTCAAGCGCGTCGTCGTCAAATCGCACCCGAAGGCGGACGCGACGACCGTTCACCGCCGCTATACCGCGGCGGAGCGCGAGGACGTCGCGCGGATGGTCGCCGAGGCGCGGACGTGTTTCGTCGAAATCGTTGCCGACGCCCGGGGTATGGAGCGCGCACGCGTCGAGGAGTTGGCGACCGGTTTCGTCTTCACCGGCGCGCGGGCGCGGGAGCTGGGGTTAGTGGACGAGCTCGGCGGCCTCGACGACGCCGTAGCCTATGCCCGCGCGCAGGCCGGCCTGGACGCGGACGCGCCGGTCGAATACGTCGGCTTGGGCGAAGGTATTTGGACGAGGTTGCTCGGCACCCTGGTAGAAACGTCGGCGTTGAGTTTATATTGATTTCTCAAGGAGGTTCCTTATGCGTACGGGCACGGCGTTATTAGGCTTAGTCATTACGCTCGGGAGCGTAGCCGTCTCCTGCGGACACGGGTCGAAGCCGCCGATAACGGGCGCGGATTTGGTCGCGACCGCGGTCTCCGCGCGCTACGTCGTTTCGGTGGATAGCGTTACGCCTACCGCCGACGGCTTCGAGTGGCTCGTGACGGCCGCTAATGGCTCGGCGTATACGTGGCGCGGGACGCTTTATATTAGGTTGGTGGATACGGCGAACAAGATAATTCAGACGGAGGAGTTCGCCGTTCCGAAGATGGTCCCGCCGGGCGGTAAGACGGCGAGCTTGAAGTTCCAGTCACCGTATGCGCCCGCGGAAATGGGCGGCGTCGTCGCCCGGATAAAAGTAGAAGTGGACGTAGCCGCTTACGAGGAGCCGCCGGCCGCGGGTGGCGGCGGCGCGTAGCGGCGGCCGCGCGGTCCGATGATACTCGATGACCGTAACGGGCCGTGGCTATCGGTTATCGTCCCGGCGCACAACGGCGCCCGGACGTTGGCGGCGTGTTTGGCCGCGGTCCGGCGGGAGCTCGCCGGCGGCGAGGTTATCTGCGTGGACGACGCCAGCGCGGACGACGGCGCGGCGATAGCGGCGGCCGCCGGGGCTAAGGTAATACGCACCGCCGAGAACGTCGGCGCCGCGCGTGCGCGCAACCGCGGCGCCGCCGCGGCGTGCGGCCGCTACTTGTTGTTTCTCGACGCCGACGTAATCCTTCTCCCCGGGGCCCTCGCGGCGCTGGCGCGCGCTTTCAACGGCGACGTAGATGCGGTCGTAGGCCACTATACGGCGCTGACGCCGGCGGCCGGCTTCTTCAGCCGCTACCAGAACTTCTATACCTTCTATAACCACGACCGACAGGACGGGGCGATAAACTGGTTTTGGACCGCCGTCGGCGCGGTCCGCGGCGACGTCTTTAAGCAACTCGGCGGCTTCCGCGAACATTTCCGCGGCGCCTCGGCCGAGGACATGCAGTTCGGCTACGAGCTCTCGCGGGCCGGCTTCCACATCGTTTTGGATAAAGACGTCCGCGGCGTTCACGACCACGTCCACACGTTCTTTTCCCTCATCCGCAACGACTTGAAGAAGAGCGCCGCGTGGACCAACGTCTTCCTGCGTCTTAATCGTCGGGGAGAGTATGAACACGGTTTCACCGGCGCCGCGAACCGCGTTTCCCTCGTCGCCGCGTTTATCGTTGTCGTCGCCTTGGCCGCGAGCTGGTGGCTGGGGCGGTTCGGCGTCGCGCTGGCCGCTGGCGCGGGCACCGTTTTCATCGTCGTCAACGCCCCCTTTTATAACTTTATGGCGCGGCGGGCCGGCCCGGCGTTCCTGCTCGGCGCGGTTCCCTTTCACCTCTTCACGTACGTACTCATAGGCCTGGGCATCGCGCGCGGTGCGGTATCGTATCTGTTCGGCGCCAAGGTGAAGTAGGCGCGGCCCCGGGATGGGGCGGTTTGAGTTTGAGTAGACCCCAAAGTGTAATCGTAATCGGCGCCGGGCCCGCGGGCCTGGCCGCCGCCGACCGTATTGCCGCCGCGGGACGCGACGTCCTCGTCCTGGAGGCGGAAGACCGCGTCGGCGGCCTGTGCCGCACCGTCTCCTTCGCCGGCGCGACCTTCGACCTCGGCGGCCACCGCTTTATTACCAAAGACGATGAGGTCCGGAATTATATCTTCGAGCTTATGGGTGACCGGCTCGAGCGCCGCCACCGTAAGAGTGTCATCCGCCTCCGCGGCAAGAACTTCGCCTACCCCCTTGACTTCAAAAACCTCTTCTTCAATATGAACCCGTTCGTGACGATGGCCGCGGGCGTCGATTACTTGCTGGCCGCGGGCCGTCAGCGGCTGGCGCCGCGGGCCGACGCGTCCTTCGAAGATTGGGTCGTCAATCGCTTCGGCCGGACCCTTTACGACGTGTATTTCGGGCCGTATACCGCGAAGCTCTGGGGCCGGCCGCCCAGCGCTATTTCCGCGGATTGGGCCGGCCAGCGGATTTCCTTGTTTAACCTGTGGGACGTGCTCCTCTTGCTTCTGCGTGTCAAGAAGGAGCAGCCGAAGACGTATGCGGCCGAGTTCTATTATCCTACCGGCGGCATCGGCCGCATCTACGAGGCGTTGGCGGCGCGTGTCGAGGACGCCGGCGGCGAGGTCCGCCTCGGCGCTCGGGCCCGCGAGGTCCGGTTTAGCGGCGGCCGCGTCGCCGGCGTGGCCTACGAACAGGACGGCCGCGCCGCGTTCGAGGCCGCCGACTTCGTCATCTCCACCGCGCCGCTCCCCAGACTTGTGGAGATGTTCCGTCCCGAGGTGGACGAGCGGCTCAAAGCGGTCGCTCGCCAAATGGAATTTCGGAGCTTGCGTTTTCTGAACCTCGTCGTCGCCCGGGATGCGATTACCGACAACACCTGGATTTACGTACCGGAGCCCGAATTCTTTTTCTTCCGCATCCAGGACCTGCGCAACTGGTCGCCGTCGCTCTGCCCGCCGGGGCAGTCGCCTTTGGAGCTGGAGATTGCCTGCGACGCCGGCGACGAGAAGTGGCGGATGTCCGACGAGGAGGTCCTCGCGGCCTGCCTGCCGGACTTGGCCGCGGTAGGCTTACCGCTGGCCGACGACGTCGTTTCCTACGGAAGCTCCTTTTCCGAATATTCCTATCCGATATACGATTTGGGATATCGGGCGAAGATAAAGGCGGTGTTGGACTGGGTGTGGCCCGTCGAGAACCTGCTCACGATAGGCCGCGGCGGCCTTTATCGTTACAACAATATGGACCATTCGCTCAAGATGGGAATGCTTGCGGCCCGCCACGTCGTCGCCGGCGCGAGCCGCGACGCGATCTTGGATATCGCGAAGGAACAATCCGTATTCGAGGCGCCGCACAAACGCCGGTGACGAAAAACGGGAACGACTTCCCATTCGCGGGCGTGCCCGCGCCCGTTTAATTCTCGCCGGTTGACCGGCGCCCGCCTTTAATATATAATCCCTTTCTCCGAGGGTGTTATGGTGACGATGTCGAAAGGGAGCCGGCCGTTCATCGGCGGCCAGGCGGTCATCGAGGGCGTAATGTTCCGCTCTCCCGCGGCCTATGCGGTCGCGGTGCGGGACGCCGCGGGCGAAATCGTCATAGACGCCCACGACAAGCCGGCGCTGGCGACGAGGATGCCGTGGCGTTTGCCCTTCCTCCGCGGCCTCGCGACCCTCTACGAATCGCTCGCGGTAGGCATAAAGGCCTTGATGTTCTCGGCGGAAGTCGCCGAGCCGCGGAAGGAAGAAGAGGGCCGCCGGAAGAGCTCGTTTTGGGAAAAGGCGGGGGTGCTGGTAATATCTTTCGCCTTCGCGCTCGTGGCGTTCGTGGGCGTCCCCTACGGCGTCGCGTACCTATTGAAGGGCCCGTTGGGCATCACCGGCGAGGGGACGTTCGCGTTCAACCTCCTCGACGGGCTCTTGCGCGTTACGGCGTTCTTCGGCTACCTCTTCGCGATATCGTTCCTCAAGGATGTGCGGCGTTTATTCGCCTACCACGGTGCGGAACACAAGGTGATTAATACGTTCGAGCACGGCCGCGAGCCGGACGCCGCGGCCGTCGCGCCGGCGAGTCGCTTCCACCCGCGGTGCGGGACGTCTTTTATTATCGTTCTTCTTCTTATAATGATACTATTTCATTCGGCCGTGTTTAGCGTGTTGCCGGGGGACTTGAACTTCGTCGCGAAGTTGCTGGTGCGGCTGGCTCTCGTTGTTCCCATCGCCGCGGTCGCCTACGAACTCATACGGCTGGGCAGCCGTTTCCCCGATAATAAAATTATTAACTACCTGTTGCTACCCGGCCTCCTTACCCAATTCCTGACGACGCGCGAGCCGGACGCGGCGATGGTTGAAGTAGCCCTGGCGTCCTTCCGCCGCGTGCGCGGGATGGGCGGCGGCTAAGCGCTGCCCGAGGGTGCAACGGTGACGAACCTCCTAAAATCCCTCGACGTGTTCGAGAAAGACTTGGCCGACGTAACGGCTAAGCTCTCGGACCCTACGGTCGTTTCGGACCATAGGCAATTGGCCGCGTTGGGCCGGCGCCGGGCCGAGTTGGAGGAGCTCGTCGTCGCCGGGCGCCGCGTCCGCGAGCTGGAGCGCGCTATCGCCGACGCCCGGGTTCTTCTCGGCGACGCTGACCCGACGATGAAAGATTTCGCCCGCGAGGAGCTCGAACGCCTCCAGCCCGAGAAAGTAGCGGCCGAGCAGGCTTTCCGCGTTCTCCTCCTCCCCAAGGACGCCAACGACGAGCGGAACGTCATTGTCGAAATACGCGCCGGAACCGGCGGCGAGGAGTCGGCCCTGTTCGCCGCGGAGTTGTTCAAGATGTATCAACATTACGCCGAGAACAAGAAGTGGCGGGTGGACGTTATGAACTCGCACGCCACCGGCATCGGCGGCTTCAAGGAGATCATCTTCGGCGTCGAGGGGGCCGGCGCCTATTCGCGCCTGAAATACGAGGGCGGCGTCCACCGCGTCCAACGGGTTCCGACGACCGAGAGCCAGGGCCGTATCCACACCTCCGCGGTTACGGTAGCGGTCTTGCCGGAGGCCGAGGAGGTCGAGGTCGCGGTCGGCCCCGACGATATTCGCGTGGATGTCTTCCACTCCACCGGCCCGGGCGGCCAGGGCGTCAATACCACCGATTCCGCGGTCCGCATTACCCATTTGGCCACGGGCATCATCGTAACCTGCCAGGACGAGCGCTCGCAGATAAAGAACCGGGCGAAAGCGCTTAAGATATTGCAGGCGCGTTTATTGGTGAAGGCGCAGGAGGAGGCCGCGGCGGAACGGGCCGACCGCCGTCGCTCGATGGTGGGTTCGGGCGACCGCTCCGAGCGCGTGCGAACCTACAATTTCCCGCAAAACCGTGTAACGGACCATCGCGTCGGCCTTACCCTCTACCGCCTGGCCGAGGTCCTCGGCGGCGAGTTGGACGAGGTTATCGATACCCTTGCCGCCGCCGACCGTGAGCAGATGCTCGCCGCCGCTGCGGAGGAGTTATGAACGCTCCCGCGCCCGCGGTAAAGGTCGGCGCCGCCGCCGTTACGGTGGGGGAACTCCGTCGCCGGCTCGAGCGGACCCTTCGCCGCGCGGCCGTAGCATCGCCGTCCGCCGAAGCGGCCGTTTTAGTCGCGCACGCCTGCGGCTTTCCCCAAAGAGAGAGTGTCGTCCGTTGGCACAACGAAGTAAGGGGCGACGCGGCGACGCGGCTCGCGACTCTCGCGGCCCGGCGAGCCGCCGGCGAGCCGCTCCAATATATCGTCGGCTCGGCGGCGTTTTATGAGCTCGAGCTCGCCGTAGGCCCGGGCGCCTTTATCCCGCGGCCGGAGACCGAAGGGTTGGCGGCGTTGGCCGAGCGCTTCTTGCCCGCGCGGGCGGCGCCCGTCGTCGTGGACCTCTTCGCGGGCGTGGGGCCCCTCGCTCTCTACTTCGCGACGCGTTGGCCCGCGGCGAAGGTCTTCGCGGTGGAGGCGGACGCCGTCGCCGCGGCCTACTTGGGGCAAAACGCCGCGGCGTATGGCGCCGCGGTGGAGATAATCGTGGGGGACGTCGGGGAGCCGAGCGTTACTTCTCTGCTGTCGCCGGCGGACCTCATCGTCGCGAACCCGCCCTACATCCCTACGACGGCGATACCCTTCTTGCCGCCGGAAGTCCGGGAGTGGGAGCCTCGCGGCGCGCTGGACGGCGGCGCCGACGGCCTGGCCTATTATCCGGCAATCGCCGCGTTGGCGGCTACGTCGCTCGTCGCCGGTGGCGTTCTGGCGGCCGAGGTCGGCGAGGATATCGCCGCCGCCGCGGCCGGAATATTCGCCTTCGTGGGGCCGGTCGAAGTCCACCGGGACCTTGCCGGCCGGGACCGTTACGTAGTGGCGCGGAAGGGGAGATACGCGTAGCAGTAGGGATATACGGCGGGTTCTCGTGTCGGCGGGGCTTCTCGCGGCCGTCGTCCTCCTCGGCGTCGGATGCCGCCGGGGCGCCGGGCGGCTGGAGAAAGTCGAGGTCTTCACCCAATACCACGGCGTCACCTTCGTCGAGAAGTTCAAGGTGTGGGCCACCGGCCCGGACGAGGTTATCGCCCGGGATGCTTTTTACGAAGCGAGCAATTATATCTACGACGGCGCCGCGGTCCACCTGACGGCGTTGCGCGGTGAGGCCGACGCGTTCCAGCTCGTAGTGAACGCCGACTACGGCAACGTCAACGACGTCGAGGTGGCGGTTACGGCGCTCGCCGGCCCGGGCGGCGCGGCGATTAGCGCGGACGAAGTAAGCGTCTATTTCGAGTATTACGTCACGTTGAAGACGCCGAGCGACTACCGCGGCCGGACCGGTGCGGTCGCCGACGCGTTGCCGCCGCTTACCGCGCCGTTCGACCTCGCGAAGGGGCAGGCGCAACCGCTCTTCGTCGTCGTGAACGTGTCGGCCGGCGCGGCGCCGGGGATATACGTCGGGAAGGCGGTCGTTACCGCGAAGGGGGCGGCGGCGCAGGAGCTGAGGGTGGAGCTATCGGTTCTCGATGAGACGTTGGACGCCGCCGGCGCGTTGCCGCCGGCGTTCATCGAGCCGGACTACCGGGCCATCTCCGCGTGGGAAGGCCGGCGCCCGGGCGAGCCGGTGAAGCCGGAGGTCGCGGGCCCCTATTTCGGCCTCCTCGCGGACCGACGGTGTATCCCTTTGGATTACGGATATTCCCAACGCCGGCTAACGGCGTCTCGGAAGAAGGCGGCGGGCGAGTGGGCGGCGG
>CAZJNB010000086.1:0-8116 GCA_964547385.1 uncultured bacterium | reverse complement strand
ATATTATTTTCGGACTCAGGGAACGGCGACCTATGGACGTGCGCCGCGGACGGCACAACTAAAAAGAGGATTACGAAAACACCCGACTTGGAGGAAGGAGCTAGCGATTGGGCCCCGGACGGCGAATTTATCGCATACGACGCGAAAAATAGAGAAACACTAGAGAGGGCTATATACGTTCTGAATTTAAACGCTGGCGAGCCTGTTAAATTAAAAGATAGCGCGTGGGGTCCGAAATGGTCGCCCGACGGCGCGTATATCGCATTTAATTATTACGGTAACGGCGGAAACGACGTTTGGGTTATACCGGCCGGCGGCGGACGCGCCCGGGCGATAACGGACGACGGCGCTTCCTACTTAGGGGACTGGGCGCCAAACGCCGATGCGATTTCGGTTTGGAAAATGAACCCGGCACGAATTACGATAAAGGGTTTTCCCAACGGCGAAGAGAAGTTCAAGTTCGAGCCGGTGTATTTTAACGGGAGCGCGGAATTTTCGCCTAACGGCGAATGGCTCGCGTTTAAATCGGGTTACGATATTTGGCTAGTGAACGTAAAAAGCGGCGTGCAAAAAAGGGTTACCGCGGAATATGAAGGAGAGGGGCCGGTGCCGGGCTCTTGGGGCGCGGAATTCCCCACGTGGGCGCCCGACGGAAGCGCGGTCGCGTTCTTTAGTTGGCGACGGCCGACGGGTATTTTCAAAATAGCTACTAAATCGGAGTATTAAAGGAGTTGGGACCTTTAGACCGTTTACCTTTATTCCCGTTGGATGTGGGCTACGCCGGCCGGACCTAATGGTCCGGCCTTACAATTACGATTGCCGCGAAAATAACCTTGACTAAGGTAACGGGCCTTGTTACGTATAAGCGGGTCAACGCACGGGGTTCTAATATGAACTGGCTTGTTAAAACCATTGCCGCCGCGTTCTTTTCGGCCGGGTTCCTATGTGCCGCCGCCCTCGCCGACTCCTGGCCCGAGCCGGCCGAGGAGGACTACTACGCCGCGAACGACGCGTATTACCTCCACGTCGTCCCGGGCGAAGGGGTGAAGCCGGCGGGTGCGACGTTGTATAGGGCCGGCGCCGCGGGCGCGAGCGGCGACGCGTTGGTGATGTGGTCGCGCGCGCTCGAGAACGCGGTCGCGCCGGCGGACGTCCTGGTCGCCGCCTCGGGCGCATACGTCGTAACGTTCGACGACTGGGGCCGCGCCGGCTACGGCGAAAACGTCGTCGTCATCTACGGCCCGGGCGGCGAGCTTGTCCGCAAGTTCGCGCTGGAGGACCTCCTAACGGACGACGAAATAGCGCTCGTGCCGCACTCCACCAGCTCGCGGTGGTGGCGGGGCGAGCCGGAGCTGGACGAGGACGCCGGCGTCGTCGTCTTGAAAATCATCGCGGGCGGTATGACCGCGGAGATGAAGGCCCGGACGCGGGACCTCCGCGTCGCCCTCGCGAGCGGCGAGGTGCTCCACTGAGGTATATGTCGCCTCGCTCGGGCGAGGAGGCGGCTCGGGCCGGCGGCGCGCGCCGGCTCGTTCGCGGCGTTCGCGCGCTAATTCTCCTCGCCGTGGCGGCCTCGGCGTCGTCCTGCTCCGACGCCGAAGGCCCGACGGCGCGCGTCCCCGACGGCCCGACCTATTACGGCTACGAGGTCGTCAATATATATCCCCACGACCCGGGTGCCTTCACCCAGGGCCTCACTTATCGCGACGGCTTCCTCTACGAGGGCACCGGCCTCTTCGGCGCGTCGTCTCTGCGGCGCGTCGAGCTCGAGACCGGCCGCGTCCTCCAACAGTATAACCTCCCGAGCGAATATTTCGGCGAGGGCATCGCCGTCTGGGGCGACGAGATATTCCAGCTCAGCTGGCTGAGCCACGTGGGCTTCATCTACGACCGTGCCACCTTCGCGCCCGAACGCCAGTTCAGTTACGCCACCGAGGGATGGGGCCTGAGCCACAACAAGGACCGCTTCGTTATGAGCGACGGCTCGAGCACCCTCTACTTCCTCGACGCGGCGACCCTCGAGGAGGTGCGGCGGGTCCAGGTCCACGACGGCGACGAGCCGGTAACGAGGCTGAACGAGCTCGAATACGTCGCCGGCCAGATATACGCCAACGTCTACGGAACGGACCTCGTCGCGCTCATCTCGCCGGCGGAAGGCCGCGTCGCCGGGTGGCTCGAGCTGGCCGGCTTGCCGGCCGTCGGCGGCTTCAAGCCCGGCCCGGGCGAGGTCGCCAACGGCATCGCTTACGACGCCGACGGCGGCCGCCTCTTCGTTACCGGGAAGCGGTGGCCGAAATTGTTCGAGATCCGACTGGTTCCGGAAGGGTGATAGCGGGTTTTGCCGATGCCGAAGTATGGCTTGCTATTATTGGCGCTCGCGCTGGCCCTGAGCTGTGGCGACGACGGCTCGAGCGACGGCGTCTTGCGCCGCGGCGACGGCGCCTACCGCCTCGATATCGGCGTGGAGGGGAGTCTGCAAAACCCGGCCTGGTCTCCCGACGGCGCGGCCATCCTCTTCACGCGGTTTCGCAACGGCTATAACCGCGAGCCCGCGGACCTGATGATATATAACTTGGGGAGCGGCGCGGTCCGGACGCTGGCGTCGGACAACAGCGGAAACGTGAACCTGCCCGGCGCGGCGTGGAACGCGGCGACCGCGAAGGTCGTATTCTCCTCCTCTCGCGAGCCGCACGACGAGGTATATATTATCGCCGCGAACGGCCGCCCGGGCGACGAGGCGCGGATTACGAATAGGCCCCATAGAGCGGCCTATGAGCCGTCGTTCTCGCCCGACGGCCGGTGGCTCGTCTTCGAGTCGCACCCGCTGGGCGTGGAGGGCCGCGGCGTCATCACGAAATTCCGCGCCGACGGGACCGGCGGCTATCGGGCGCTCACGGCCGCGGGCGACGATTGCCGCCAACCCAATTGGGCGCCGGCGGGGGGCCTTATCTGTTACCAAAAGCTCGCCGGCGGCCGGTGGGACATCTGGGTGATGGACGCCGACGGGGCCGGCCGGCGCCAAGTTACCGCCGGCGCGGGCGACAAGACGGACGCGTCGTTCGCGCCGGACGGCGGGCGGCTCGTCTATAGCTCGGATGAGGGCGGCCTGACGTTCGCCAACCTATTCGAGATCGCGACGGCGGCGGGGACGCCTACGCGGATAACGAGCTACGACGGCTACGACGGCGCGCCCTCGTGGTCGCCGGACGGCGCGCGCGTCGTCTTCGAGTCGTGCGCCGCGGAGCCGGACGGCTCGCCGGGCACGACGCTCTGGGTCGTCGCCGCGCCCGAGCGCTGAGCGTGGGGTCGCCGTGTCGGCGCTATTTAATAGGAAGAGGTTAGAGGAAATATGCTAATTAATAATATGATATTAGTAGCGGCGTCTTTTGTAGCCGGCGCGTTGCCCGCGGCCTGCCGCGCCGCGGAGGATGGCGACGCCGACGTTAGCACGTCGCCCGGGACCCGAACTTTCTATATGAGTATGACGCCCTGGGCCTACGAATTCTCCGCCAAGGCCCGGGCATATACTTATGAACGCCTCGCCGAGCGCACCGACTTCGTTACCCATCACTTCGACGACGGCGTCCCCTGGCCCGAGGCGCTCGCCGGCGAGCCCTACGACGATAACGTCCTCAGCGATATCGACCAGCGCCTCTCGCATATCAAGCCCGGGCAGAAGGTGTATCTGGCGCTCAGCCCTCTCGGTTTCGACCGCCGGAGCCTGGCGCTCTATTGGGGCGAACGCAGCAACCTGCCGCGCCCCCGCGGATGGAAGAAGAAGGGGTTCGACGACGAGGACGTAATCGCCGCGTACCTCAGCTACTGCCGTTATATGATATCTCGCTTCCAGCCCGATTATATGGCGTTCGCCGTCGAGGTCAACGCGACGTTCGACGAGGGCGACGCCGACTTCCGCGCGTTCGAGGTCTTCCTCACGCGGGTCCGCGCCGCCCTAAAAAGCGAATACCCCGAGTTGCCGTTGTTCGTTACGTTCATCGTCCCGGGCCGCGACGGCGAGGGGAAGCGCCGTTACAAGATGGCGCGCCTTATGCTCCCCTATACCGATTACGTCGCGGTAAGCACGTATCCGTATATCGAAGTCGCGGCGCGCGGCGGCGGCGAGGCCGACCCGGACAACCTTCCGCGTGATTGGTTCTCGGTTATGCGGGACCTCGCGCCCGACAAACCCTTCGCGGTCGCGGAGACCGGCTTCATCGCCGAGAACCTCGACCTCAATAAATATAACGTCCACGTAAAGAGCAACCCGGCGTACCAGGCGAAGTACGTCAACTTCCTCCTGGAGGAGGCGAACAAGCTCGACGCCGACTTCGTCGTCTACTGGTGCGTCCGCGACTACGACCAGGCCTGGGGCTTGATGTCGGTATTGGGCCTCGACGAGCTCTTCAAGATGTGGCGCGATATTGGCCTCTACGACGGCAAAGGCAAACGCCGGAAGGCCGCGGACGTCTGGGACAATTGGTACCGCAAGGCCAGGCGCTAAGGGGTGCGTGGTAAGGGCGCCGCGGCGTCGGCGGCAAGGCGAAGGAGTAGAGGAGTCGGGACGATGATATTGGTTCGTAATTACGAAGACGTCCGCCAAGACGATGTCGGCGCCGAGGGCGCCGCGGGCATCAAGATACGTTGGCTTCTGAAGCGGGAGGACGGCGCGCCCCACTTCGCGATGCGCGAGTTCGAAGTTGCGGCCGGCGGCCACACGCCCTACCACGCCCACGATTGGGAACACGAGGTTTATGTACTCGCTGGGGAAGGCGTCGTCGGCGGCGAGGGGGGCGAGACGCCGTTAAAACCCGGCGCCGTCGTTCTCGTGCCGCCGGGGGAGATGCATAACTTCAAGAACGTCGGCGCCGAGACGTTGCGGTTCCTGTGCCTGGTGCCGCACCCGGCGAATTAATTTAGGCCGCGTGTGAAACGGCCCATGCTACAAACCAGGAGGTCCTTGTGAGCGCTACCCGGGTTTCTCTGGTAGCTCGCGGCGTCGTGTTGATTTTCGCGAGCGGGGCCTTATGGCTTTCGGCGCTCTTGTCATGTAGTGAAGAGCCCGATAGTAACGCCAACCTGAAAGCGGCGTGGTATGCGGATGCCCTCACGAAGTTCTCGAGCCGCTACCCGAAGGTTAAAATCGCGATCGTCTGGTCGGAGCGCTGGCAGAACGGCGACGAGAGCTGGTCCGACCTCCGCGTCAACAGCTCCGAGGCGGCGCTGAACGCCTACCGCGACGGCGTCCGGTCCGCCTACTACGTCGGTAAGGAAGGTTTCGTAGCGCCGTCGCCCAACGGCCATATCGAACCGCCCGTCAACGGCTGTTACGTGGGCGCGTACCCGGGATGGGGCGAGTACGAAGATGATGTGCGAGCATCGGGCCTCCAGGCTTTTGAGAACTTGGCCGGGAAGTCGGCGACGGTTGTACCCTTCTCTGCGTATTGGGGACGGAACGTCGTAACGTCCGGCCAACTCGACGAGGTCTCGCGCTACGGCGCCCTCCCGCTCCTGCGGCTAATGCCGTGGGGCCCCCCCTACGAGGAGGGCGAATACCAACCAACGTACGCGCTCCAACGGATCATCGACGGCGACTTCGATTCCTACTTAAGGCGATGGGCGGATACGGTTAAGGTATACGGAAAACCTCTTATGATGACTTTCGCGGTGGAGATGAACGGTGACTGGTTCCCGTGGTCGGGGGTATTTCAGGGGGGCGCGGACACTACGGGTTACGGAGACCCCGGCCGCGCGGACGGCCCGGAACGATACGTTGACGCGTACCGCCACGTCGTGGATTTATTCGACGGGATAGGCGTCGTTAACGTCACTTGGGTTTGGCAACCGAATAACTTCTCCTACCCCGAAGAGGATTGGAACGCCGCCGCCGCGTATTATCCGGGTGATAACTACGCCGATTGGATAGGCGTAAGCGTATACGGCGCGTTGCTTCCCCACGACCCGTGGGTTTCTTTCGACGCGGTGATGGCGCCGGCTTACGATACTCTTACCGCGGCCTTTCCCCAGAAACCTCTGATGGTTGCGGAATGGGGCGTTATCGAGCGATGAAAGGGGCGGCGCGAGTGCCCTCGGGCCGGTGGGTTTGGGCCCTTTTTACATTGGTTATAGAAAAACGGCCGGCATACTGGGTATGCCGGCCGCGAGCTTGGCGTTAATCCGCGTAGCTTTTAGCCGAGGAAGAGGAACGAAGCTATAATCATCCAAAGACCTACGATGATGCCGATGATCGCGATCGTTCCTTGCACCGGCGCGAGCTTCGCGAGGATCTGTTCGGCTTTTGCCTTGGCCGCTTCGCTCTTGGAGAGGACGTACTTGGCAATTAGGCCGTAGCCGAGGAGGAACCCCAGGAGCGCCTCTATAATGCTACCGATGAGCCAGGTGAACCACCATATCGGCCACAGCGCGACCAAGCCGACGCTCAAAAGCGCCGAGATGATTCCCCAGATGCCCCACAGGCAGAAGATCAAGCCGATCCACCCTTGATACGGCGTTATCTTAGCCAAGAGCCGGGCCGCGTCCGGCTTTTTCGAAAGAAAGAGCGACGGGGCCGCGAGCAGACTCAAAAGGATGAGCGTTATTCCCCAGAACATAGCGGTTGCCTCCTACGGTTGAGGGTTAATGATTGGTACACGTTTGTTCGCTGCAGTACCCTTAGTAGTGAACGTATCCCTCCTTTACCGCTGGTGCCGATTATACATATCTCAGTTTTTTTAGCAACTATTATTTTAGGCCGCTTACGGCCGGCGGGACGAAATGCCGCCCGAGCCGCGGGGACGCTCCGTTCCATTAGTTGATTAGGCGTTTTTTACCTTAAAACGGCCCTCGGGCGATGTTATATTACGACAGCGCCCGAGAGGGCCCCCCAAGAATTACTGAGCATTATTTTGTTATTTCACTTAACGCTTCAAAGCGATAATAACCGGCGACGTGGTTCATAATCCAAACAATTGGGACAAACGTTACCCGGACCGGAGGACCCTCCGGCGGGAAGTCGAGCATATGCTCGGCGCGTTCGTGGGCGTCTTGCGCGCCAGCGTCCCGGAAGCCGAAATCGCCGGTATATACTTCAAGGGCTCGGCGCAGAAGGAATGGACGACGCCCGTCGATTACGTCCCCGAGCTGAGCGACGTCGACATTCACGTTCTTTTTTCCAGCGCCGGCGCGGTCGCCGAATACTTGGGGTCCTTGGCGCAGGCGATTGAGGTCCAGGCCGCGGTGGAAGCCGCTTTCCTATCGGCGGTACCGGCGCCGCTCCACACTCCGCGGCTACAGCTCCTCGTTCTGAATTCCGTCTTGAACGACGAAGATTTTATCCAGACGCCTCTCAAGGGGATCACTATCCTATACGGAAGAGAGTGCCCGGAGGGCGAGCCGCTTGCCGCGGAGAAGGTCCGGGCGCTCGACGCCAAGAGGCTGCGCGGCGAGGAGGCGTTCCTCGCCAGGTTCCCTCTCCAAATAATAGACAAATCGGCGCGATACAATCTGGCCGCGATGAGGACCTTGGCGTGGCGTGTCTCGCCGACCGCGCCCCGCGTATTAAGCGTCTTGGGCCGGCCTTTTAACGAGGTTTGGACGGCGAACCGAACGCGCCTCCTCACCCTACTCGAGGAACGGGGTGAAGCCGAACTCGCACGCCAATACGGGTGGTTCTATTTATCCGGCTGGGATTATTTCTTGTCGGGATATACGGACCACGCTGCGGCGCGCCGGTCCATAGCCGCCGGCGCCGAAGTTCTCCGTAGAGGAGTCGAGCTCGCGAAGCAGAAGGCTTCTAAGTAGCCTAACGGAGGACGAACCGCGGCGCGACGAGGTGTTCTGGTCCTTCGCTAACGCGCGAAAACGAAAGAGAGTGAAACATGGCCCGAGATAATTCGCCGCCGGCCGAACTTACGCCCGACGACCTCCAACAGCTCGCCCGCTCCTTCCAACAGAGCCGTATCCTATTAACCGCCTTCGAGTTGGGCGTCTTTACCGCCTTGGGCGAAGGCTGTAAGACCTCCGCGGCGGTGGCGGCCGAGCTGAAGACGGACCCGCGCGCCACCGACCGCCTGCTCAACGCGCTCGTCGCCCTCGGCCTGCTTACCAAAGACGGCGATGC